>NZ_JBNFMU010000119.1:0-6640 GCF_049942315.1 Pseudomonas wayambapalatensis | reverse complement strand
GAGGCCGGGTCAGTTGGCGGTGAGCTTGAGGTTGTCAGCCGCCGGCTTGCCGTCGAAGGTGGTCACGCCTTCAAGCCAGCGGGCCTTGTCTTGTGGGTGGTCCTTGAGCCACTGGCGTGCCGACTCCAGCGGGTCCTTGTGGTCGAGCAGCGGCTGCATCATGCGGCTCTCGTCCTCGGCGCTGAATTTCAGGTTGGCCAGCAGGCGGTTGGCGTTGGGGCAGCGTTCGGCGTAGTCGGGCGCGGTCACGGTCCAGACCGTGGCACGGCCTTCGTCCGGGCCCAGGGCGTCCTGGCTGTCACCCAGGTAGACCATGTCGATGTTCACGTTCATCGGGTGCGGCGCCCAGCCGAAGAACACCACGGCCTCCTTGCGGCGCACGGCGCGATCGACGGCGGCGAGCATGCCGGCCTCGCTCGACTCGACCAGCTGGAACTTGCCCAGGTCGAACTTGTTGCTGGCGATCATCGCCTTGATCTGGGTGTTGGCGCCCGAGCCGGGCTCGATGCCGTAGATCTTGCCGCCCAACTCCTTCTCGAACTTGTGGATGTCGGCAAAGCTCTTCAGGCCCTTGTCGGCCAGGTACTTGGGTACTGCGAGCGTGGCGCGGGCGTCTTCCAGGCTGGGTTTGTCGAGCACCTTGACCTGCTTGGCATCGACGAACGGGGTGATGGTCTGGGTCATGATCGGGTTCCAGTACCCGAGGAACATGTCCAGGCGCTTGTCGCGGATGCCCGCGAAGATGATCTGTTGCGAGGCGCTGGTCTGTTTGGTCTGGTAGCCCAGGCCGTCCAGCAGGACCTGGGCCATGGCGCTGGTGGCGATGACGTCGGTCCAGTTGACCACACCGAGGCGCACGTTCTTGCAGGCGGCGGGCTCGGCGGCGAAAAGCGGGGTGACCACGGTGGTGCTGAGAGCGAGGGACAACAGGCTGCGGCGGATAAAGCGATGCATGGTGGCTCTCCATCGGCAGTGCGTATTGTTATGGGATCCGGCCTCTGCGGGCCGTGGGAAAAAAGTTACGCCCATGGCACAGTGGGCAATCGCACGCTGGCGACCAAGAGTTGCACTGCAGCGACCACCCACTTCCCAGGAGTCAGCGATGCCGGAAACGATCCAGTTTCTCCTCTTGCCGGGATTTTCTGCGTTGGGCTTCATCAGTGCGGTGGAGCCCTTGCGGGTGGCCAATCGCTTTCGCGGAGCGCTGTATCGCTGGCAGGTGCTGAGCCTGGACGGCGGCCCGGTGCAGGCCAGCAACGGCATGTCGGTCAATGCCGACCAGGCGCTGTCTGACAGCGAGCGGGGAGGGATGCTGCTGGTTGTCGCCGGCTTCGAGCCGCTGGCCTGCTATGGCCCTGTGCTGCAACAGGCGCTGCGGCGCGTCGAGCATGACGGCGGCACGCTCGGCGGCATCGATACCGGTGCGCTGGTGCTGGCCGAAGCGGGCCTGCTCGACGGCTATCGCGCGACCTTGCACTGGGAGGCGCTGGAGGCGTTCAAGGAGCGCTATCCGCGCCTGCAGGCGACTCAGGAGCTGTTCGAGATCGACCGGCGGCGGATCACCTGCGCGGGAGGGACGGCGTCCATCGATCTGATGCTCGACCTGATCGCCCAGGCCCACGGCAGCGAGCTGGCGATCCAGGTGTCGGAGCAGTTCGTGGTCAGCCGTATTCGTCCGCGCCAGGACCACCAGCGCATGGAGATCGCCACGCGCTACGGCATTCGCAACAAGAAGCTGGTGAAGGTGATCGGCGAGATGGAGCGCAATACCGAGCAACCGCTCAACACCCAGGTGCTGGCCGATGCCGTGCAGGTGACCCGTCGTCAGTTGGAGCGCCTGTTTCGCCTGCATCTGGACGACACGCCCAGTGGTTTCTACCTGCGGCTGAGGCTGGACAAGGCTCGGCAACTGCTGCGCCAGACCGATATGAGCGTGCTCGAAGTGGGGGTAGCGTGCGGGTTCGAGTCGGCGTCGTATTTCACCCGCTGTTATCGGGCGCGGTTCGAACGTTGTCCGCGGGAGGACAGGTTGGCCAGGGCGGTGTGATGGGGGCTGCGCTGGCCCTTTCGCGGGTTTGGCCGCGAAAGGGCCATTAGATAATCACTGCTGCCCCACCGACTGCAGATACTCCGACCGCTCATCGCTGCGCTGCGCCACGCAGGTATTCCACGCCGCTTCAAAGGCCTTGCTGCCGGGTTTCTCGGCATAGGTCTCGACCTTGCAGTCGGCATCGCGCAACTGGGTCCAGAGCTTCTCGGCCGCCTCCATGCGTCCGCTGAGCGCAACGGCCTTGTCGTTTTCGTCCGCGTACTGGTCACGGATGCGCTGGATCAGGTCGTCATAGGCGGCCTTCAGTTCGCGTTCGGCGGTCTGCTTGTTGTACGCCGCGCACGCATAGGTCTGCTGGTCGGTCTCGACGTTGTCGCAGGGCGTGCTTTCTTCTTCGGCGGCCTGGGCGCCCAGCGCCACGAACAGCAGTACCAGCCATGCCTTTGATTTCATCCGTTTTCTCCTGAACAGGCTGACGAATCGTCGAGATTCTCGCTCAGCCTAGAGCCGGGTGGTAGAGGGCAAAGAAAATGTTCATGAACGGTTCTTGTCGAGACTCGCTCTCATTGCCCAGCAGCGCGCCAGAGCTTGCCATGTCGCTCATTGACGCTTTCGGCAAACCCCCTGTCGTTTTTGCATCGGGGCGACACAGGCCGCAGGCATATGCTGGCCCCAAAGCGCCGGCACACGATTCGGCGTCGCCCAACTCGACAAAAGGGGACAGCCTGATGAGCCCAGCCGAATTACACGCCGACAGCATCGTCATCGATGGCCTGATCATCGCCAAGTGGAACCGCGAGCTGTTCGAAGACATGCGTAAAGGCGGGCTGACCGCAGCCAACTGCACCGTGTCGGTCTGGGAAGGGTTCAAGGCCACGGTCGACCAGATCGCCGCCAGCCAGAAACTGATCCGCGACAACAGCGACCTGGTGATGCCGGTGCGCACCACAGCCGACATCCGCAAGGCCAAGGAGCTGGGCAAGACCGGCATCCTCTTCGGCTTCCAGAACGCCCATGCGTTCGAAGACCAGATCGCCTACGTGGACGTATTCAAGCAGCTGGGCGTGGGCATCGTGCAGATGTGCTACAACACCCAGAACCTGGTCGGCACCGGTTGCTACGAGCGTGACGGCGGCCTGTCGGGCTTCGGCCGCGAGATCGTCGCCGAGATGAACCGTGTCGGCATCATGTGCGACCTCTCGCACGTGGGCTCCAAGACTTCCGAGGAAGTCATCCTCGAATCGAAAAAGCCGGTCTGCTATTCCCACTGCCTGCCGTCGGGCCTTAAAGAGCACCCGCGCAACAAGTCCGATGCAGAGCTGAAGTTCATCGCCGACCACGGCGGCTTCGTCGGCGTGACCATGTTCGCGCCGTTCCTGGCCAAGGGCATCGACTCGACCATCGACGACTACGCCGAGGCCATCGAGTACACCATGAACATCGTCGGTGAAGACGCCATCGGTATCGGCACCGACTTCACCCAGGGCCATGGCCAGGAATTCTTCGAGTACCTGACCCACGACAAGGGCTACGCCCGTCGCCTGACCAACTTCGGCAAGATCATCAACCCGCTGGGCATCCGCACCGTGGGCGAATTCCCCAACCTCACCGAGACCCTGCTCAAGCGCGGCCATTCCGAACGCGTGGTGCGCAAGATCATGGGCGAGAACTGGGTGAACGTTCTCAAGGATGTGTGGGGCGAATAAAGCCGCACTCCGAGCCTGAAAGCCCTTGCCAGCAACGCCGGGGCATCCAAACAAAAAATTTTATGGAGTTGAGTTTCCATGGCCAAGATCGCCCCGCAATTGCCAATCGAAGTCGACAGCGAGACCGGTGTCTGGACGTCCGATGCCCTGCCGATGCTGTACGTACCGCGGCATTTCTTCGTCAACAACCACATCGGCATCGAGGAGGTGCTGGGCGCCGACGCCTATGCCGAGATCCTCTACAAGGCGGGTTACAAGTCCGCCTGGCACTGGTGCGAAAAAGAAGCCGAGTGCCATGGCCTGGAAGGCGTGGCGGTGTTCGAGCACTACATGAAGCGCCTGAGCCAGCGTGGCTGGGGCCTGTTCGAGATCCAGGACATCGACCTCGACAAAGGCACGTGCAGCGTCAAGCTCAAGCACTCGGCGTTCGTCTACGTGTATGGCAAATGCGGCCGCAAGGTCGACTACATGTTCACCGGCTGGTTCGCCGGTGCCATGGACCAGATCCTCGCTGCCCGTGGCAGCTCGATCCGCACTGTGGCGGAGCAGGTCTATGGCGGTTCTGAAGAAGGCCACGAAGATGGCCTGTTCGTTACAAAGCCGTTGTAAGCCGGAGAGAGCGTCATGGCATTCGAAGCAATGTTCCAGCCGATCCAGATCGGCAAGCTGACCATCCGCAACCGCGTGCTCAGCACCGCGCACGCCGAGGTCTACGCCACCGATGGCGGCATGACCACCGAGCGCTACGTGAAGTACTACGAAGAGAAGGCCAAGGGCGGCATCGGCCTGGCCATCTGTGGCGGCTCGTCGGTGGTTGCCATCGACAGCCCGCAGCAATGGTGGGCCTCGGTGAACCTGTCCACCGACCGCATCATCCCGCACTTCCAGAACCTCGCCGACGCCATGCACAAGCATGGCGCCAAGATCATGATCCAGATTACCCACATGGGCCGTCGCTCGCGCTGGGACGGTTTCCACTGGCCGACCCTGATGTCGCCGTCCGGCATCCGCGAGCCGGTGCACCGCGCCACCTGCAAGACCATCGAGGTGGAGGAGATCTGGCGGGTGATCGGCAATTACGCCCAGGCCGCGCGCCGGGCGAAGGAAGGTGGACTGGACGGCGTGGAGCTGTCGGCGGTGCACCAGCACATGATCGACCAGTTCTGGAGCCCTCGGGTCAACAAGCGTACCGACGAATGGGGCGGCAGCTTCGAAGGCCGCATGAAGTTCGGCCTGGAAGTACTCAAGGCGGTACGCGCCGAGGTCGGCGACGACTTCTGCGTGGGCATGCGCATCTGCGGTGACGAATTCCACCCCGATGGCCTGAGCCACGAGGACATGAAGCAGATCGCCGCCTACTACGACGCCACCGGCATGATCGATTTCATCGGCGTGGTCGGCTCGGGTTGCGACACCCACAACACCCTGGCCAACGTCATTCCCAACATGAGCTACCCGCCGGAGCCGTTCCTGCACCTGGCGGCCGGCATCAAGGAAGTGGTCAAGGTCCCGGTGCTGCACGCGCAGAACATCAAGGACCCGAACCAGGCCACGCGCATTCTCGAAGGCGGCTATGTCGACATGGTCGGCATGACCCGTGCGCACATGGCCGACCCGCACCTGATCGCCAAGATCAAGATGGGCCAGATCGACCAGATCAAGCAGTGCGTCGGTGCCAACTACTGCATCGACCGTCAGTACCAGGGCCTGGACGTGCTGTGCATCCAGAACGCCGCGACGTCCCGTGAATACATGGGCGTGCCGCACATCATCGAGAAGTCCACCGGACCGAAACGCAAGGTGGTGGTGGTCGGCGCCGGCCCTGCCGGCATGGAGGCCGCACGGGTGGCCGCCGAGCGTGGCCATGACGTCACCGTGTTCGAAAAGAAGGAGCAGATCGGCGGGCAGATCACCATCGCCGCCAAGGCACCGCAGCGCGACCAGATCGCTGGCATCACCCGCTGGTACCAACTCGAGTTCGCGCGTCTGAAGGTCGACCTGCGCCTGGGCACTGCGGCAGACATCGCGACCATCCAGGACCTGCGCCCGGACATCATCGTGCTGGCGGTGGGCGGTCATCCGTTCATCGAGCAGAACGAGCACTGGGGCGCCGCCGAAGGGCTGGTGGTCAGCAGCTGGGACGTGCTCGACGGCAAGGTCGCACCGGGCAAGAACGTGCTGGTGTACGACACCATCTGCGAATTCACCGGCATGTCCACCGCTGATTTCATCGCCGACAAGGGCAGCCAGGTCGAGATCGTCACCGACGACATCAAGCCGGGCGTGGCCATGGGCGGCACGACCTTCCCGACCTACTACCGCAGCATCTACCCCAAGGAAGTGATCATGACCGGGGACATGATGCTGGAGAAGGTCTACCGCGAGGGCGACAAGCTGGTGGCGGTGCTCGAGAACGAATACACCGGGGCCAAGGAAGAGCGTGTGGTCGACCAGGTGGTGATCGAGAACGGCGTGCGCCCGGACGAGGAGCTGTACTACGGGCTCAAGGAGGGTTCGCGCAACAAGGGCCAGATCGACATCGACGCTCTGTTCGCGATCCAGCCGCAGCCGATCCTCAGCCAGCCGGGCGAGGGCTACCTGCTGTACCGCATCGGCGACTGCGTGGCCCAGCGCAACGTGCATGCGGCGATCTATGACGCCTTGCGGTTGTGCAAGGACTTCTGATCGATCTGTCGGCACACACCGGCCCCTGTGGGAGCGGGCTTGCCCGCGAAAGCGTCAGCACCAACAACAGGGGTGTCTGACCTGGTGCATTCGTGTGCAAGCCCGCTCCCACGGGGGCCGGTGTGTGCCGACAGATCGATCAGAAGTCCTTGCACAACCGCAATGCGTCATAGATCGCCGCATGCACGTTGCGCTGGGC
>NZ_JBNFMU010000118.1:0-7435 GCF_049942315.1 Pseudomonas wayambapalatensis | reverse complement strand
CACCTGTGGGAGCGGGCTTGTCCCGCGATGAGGCCCTGAAGATCACCCCCCTTCGGGAGCCTCACCATGTCATCCGCCCGCTTCACCCTGTTCACCGCCTCGGCGGTGTGCGCGCTGATCATCCTCGACACCAATATCGTCGCAGTCAGCCTGCCCAGCATCGCCCGCGACCTGTCCGGTTCGTTCGCCGACATCGAATGGGTGGTCAGCGCCTACCTGCTGGCCTTCGCCGCCGCCCTGCTACCGGCCGGCAGCCTGGCCGACCGCTTTGGCCGGCGGCGCATGCTGCAACTGGGCCTGGGGGTGTTCGGCCTGGCCTCGCTCGCCTGCGGCGCCGCGCCGACACTGATGTTTCTCGACCTCGCCCGGGCCGCCAAGGGCCTTGGTGCGGCGCTGCTGCTCACCGCCGCGCTGGCGGCCATCGGTCACCGTTTCCATGAGCCCGAGGAGCGCCTGCGCGCCTGGGCGTTCTGGGGCGCGTGCATGGGCGCGACCATCACCTTCGCACCGCTGCTTGGCGGCCTGATCGCCAGCACCCTGGGCTGGCGCTGGATCTTCTACATCAACCTGCCGCTGGTAGTGGTGCTGGCGGTGATGGTCCGGCGCAGCGTCGAGGAATCGCGCGACAGCGCCGCTGCCCGCCTGGATCCGTTCGGCAGCCTGACCTTCGCGGGTGCGCTGGGCTACCTGATCTGGGCGCTGATCGATGCCAACCGCGTCGGCTGGGACAGCGCGCCCACCCTCGGTCGCCTGGTGATCGCGGCGTTCCTGTTCTTCCTCTTCGTGCTGGTCGAACGCAACCAGTCGCGGCCGATGATCGACCTGCAACTGATGCGCAGCGGGCGCTTCATCGGCGCTCTGCTCGGCATGTTCGCCTATGCCGCCTGCGCCCAGGTGATGATGACCTTGCTGCCGCTGTACCTGCAGAACGGCCTGCAGCTCCCGGCGCTGGCTGCAGGCGCAGGCATGCTGCCGTTCGCCTTGGCGATGCTGCTGACACCCCGCCTGGGCATGCGCCTGTCGGCGCGGCTCGGCTCGGCGCGGATCTTCGCCCTCGGCCTGTTGCTGGTGGGGGTGGGCAACCTGCTGTGCGCCGTGGCCGCCGCCCATGGCGGTTATGCCGCCTTCGCCCTGGCCAGCCTGGTGCTTGGTGCCGGGGCTGGGCTGCTCAATGGCGATACGCAGAAGAACATCATGGCCTGCGTACCGCGCGAGCGCACCGGCATGGCCTCGGGGTTGAGCACCACCACACGCTTCGGCGCGATCGTGCTGGCCATCGGTGTGCTGGGCGGGATCCTGGCCAGCCGCAGTGGGCAGTTGCTGCGTGAGGCGGTGGCGGGGGTGGCGCCGGGGCAACTGGACAAGGTCGGCGACATGGCGACCCGGGTCGCGGCGGGCGATCTGTCGGCGGCGCTGGCGGTGGTCGATCCGGGCCTGCGCGACACCCTGGCGCCGCTGGCGCGCCAGGCCTTCGTCGGCGGTTTCGAAGCGGTGCTGACCAGTGCGGGCGTGGCGGCGCTGGTGTTCGCCGTGGTGGTCGGGCTTCTGCTGAACCGACCACTCCCCGTGCCAGTCACGCAGCCGGTCTGATGATTTAATTTCATGGTCGCTATCAATCAACGCGATTAGAAGGCTTCACATTCTCTGGGTATAAAGCATGCAAAAAATGATGGCAAAAAGCTTTTATGCACTCGGGGGAGGACACCATGTTCAGAGATATCAGCATCACCATGAGGCTGGCGCTGGGGTTTGCATTGGTCGTTGGGTTGATGCTGGTCATCACCGCCATCGGCGTGCACCGGGTGGGCGGGATCGACGCGCTGCTCACCGAGGTCAGCGGCAACACCACGGTCAAGCAGCGCTATGCGATCAACCTGCGCGGCAGCGTGCATGACCGCGCCATCGCCATCCGCGATGCCGTGCTGACCCACGATGACGGCCAGCTTTCGGGCTTCCTCCAGGACATCAAGCGCCTGGACGACTTCTACCAGACCTCTGCAGTGCCGCTGGCCAAGATGCTCGGCGAGCCCCAGGCCGGCGCCGACGAGCAACGCCTGCAGCAGCAGATCCAGGCTATCGAGCGTACCGCCCAGGCCGCCACCGCACAGCTGCTGGAACTGCGCCACAAGGGTGACTTCGAGCAGGCCCAGGCGCTGTTGCTGGCCCAGGTCGCGCCGGCATACAAGGAATGGCTGCGCAGCATCAACGCCTTCATCGACCTGCAGGAAAAGGATGTGGTGCGCGACATCGGCATCGTGCGTGACAGCGCTTCGGGCTTTGCCGGGTTGATGCTCTGGGCGGCGGCCATGGCTGCACTGCTCAGCGTCGGCGCCTCGCTGCTGATCATCCGCAGCATTCGCTCGACCCTGGGCGCCGAGCCCGAAGAAGTGGCGCAATTGCTGCGTGGCCTGGCCCGTGGCGAGATCGACCAGAGTGTGCGCAGCCAGCACCCGGACAGCGTGATGGGCGCACTGGGCACCACCAACCGTCACCTCACCGAGATCATCGCCCAGGTCAATCAGGTGGCGACCGACCTGGTCGCTTCGTCCAGCCGCATGAGCCAGGGTGCTGCCGCCAACCAAGGGCGCATGCAGCAGCAGAGCGACGATACCCAGCACATGGCCAGCGCCGTGTCTCAGCTGGTGGCCGCCATCAACGAGATCGCCGGTTACGCCGCTGCAGCCGCACGGGCCTCCGAGGCGGCCGACCAGGAGGTGGACGCTGGCAAGACCGTGGTCGAAGGCACCGCCAGCTCCATGCACGAACTGGCCCAGGTACTGGAGTCGGCCACCGAGGCGGTGTTGCAGGTCGCCTCTGACAGCCAGGCCATCGAGAGCATCATCGAGGTGATCAACTCCATCGCCGAGCGCACCAACCTGCTGGCGCTCAATGCCGCGATCGAGGCCGCACGTGCCGGCGAGTTCGGCCGGGGCTTCGCGGTGGTCGCCGACGAGGTGCGCTCGCTGGCCAACCGCACCCAGGAGTCGACGCGCGAGATTCGCGGCATGATCGGCAAGCTGCAGGAGGGAGCCGGCAAGACTGCACAGATCGTCGGCGACAGCCGCGAACTGGCGCAGGACACGGTGGAACGTACCCAGGTCGCGCAGCGTTCGTTGAACGAGATCCGTCGCGAGGTGGCAGCGATCAGCCAGATGAACAATCAGATCGCCGCGGCGTCGTCGCAGCAGGATGTGGCGGCGAGCATGCTCAGCCAGGACATCAATCGCATCCACGCCTCCTCGCGTGATGCCCATGCAGGTTCGACGCGCCTGGCCGGAGACAGCCAGGAACTGCTGGAACTGGCGGATGCGCTGGGCAGCCGGATGGGCTTCTTCAAGACTGCCGGGTAGTTCCGTCAGGCCTGGCCTCTTCGTGGGTAAACCCGCTCCTACAGGGATTGCTGTGTGAGCGGGTTTACCCGAGAAAAGGCCAACACCGCCCTCAACCCTGTTCGATAAAAAAGAACGCTCACCCACCCCTTCGATAAACCATACTGCGGAAAAAACAACAGGTCTTTTCCGCATGATGACCCTGCGCCAGATCCGCCACTTCATCGCCGTTGCCGAAACCGGCTCGATCTCCGCCGCCGCGCAGGCGGTGTTCATCTCCCAGTCGACCCTCACCCAGGCGATCCAGCAACTGGAAGACGAAATCGGCGTGACCCTGTTCACCCGCCACGCCAAAGGCATGAGCCTGACCCACCAGGGGCACCAGTTCCTGCGCCAGGCGCACCTGATCCTGGCCACTGTGGAAAACGCCAAGCGCAGCCTGCAGCAGAGCACCGACCAGGTCGATGGCCTGCTCACCATCGGCGTCACCAGCCTGGTCGCCGGCTATTACCTGGCCGACCTGATCACCCGCTTCCAGCACGCCTACCCCAACGTACAAACCCGCGTGGTGGAGGACGAGCGCCCCTACATCGAGCACCTGTTGGTGGCCGGCGAGATCGATGTCGGCGTGCTGATCCTGTCCAACCTCGAAGATCGCCACGCCCTGCAGACCGAAGTGCTCACCCACTCTCCGCACCGCCTGTGGCTGCCGCCACGCCATCGGCTGCTCGAACGCGACAGCATCAGCCTGGCCGATGTGGCGGGTGAGCCGCTGATCCAGCTCAACGCCGATGAAATGGGCCTGCACACCCAGCGCATCTGGAGTCGTGCGGGGCTTACGCCCAAGGTCACCTTGCGCACCGCGTCGGTGGAGGCGGTGCGCAGCCTGGTGGCGGCGGGGCTCGGGCTGTCGATCCAGGCCGACATGACCTACCGCCCCTGGTCGCTCGAAGGCGACATCATCGAAGCCCGCCCGCTGGCCGACCTCAACGAGACCCTCGACGTGGGCCTGGCCTGGCGCCGGGGCACGGCGCGCACGCCGCTGGTGGACCCGTTCCTGACATTGGCCAGGGGGCAGGGCAGCCAGCGCAAGGTATCGATTTAACCGAACGAGACTTTCAATATTTAGAATTTGTGAAGCTGGCTGTCGGGCCCTAGTCTCGTTTCAAGTGGACGCGCCCGACCCACCGCGGAGGCGCCATGCACGACGACACGAAAAAAAGAAGAAGTCCGAAAATGCCCACCAGTCTTCCGCTGTACAGCGCGCAGTTGATCGATGGCCACCTGGTTGCCGGGGAAGGGCTGGTCGAGCCCATCGTCAACCCAGCGACCGGCGAGTTGCTGCTGAATGTCGGCGAGGCTTCCCTCGAACAGCTTGAGCGCGCGGTACAGGCGGCCCAGCGCGCTTTTGCCGGCTGGTCGCGCACCACCCCTGCGCAACGCGCCGCCACCTTGCTGGCCATCGCCGACGCCATCGACGCCAATGCCGACCTGCTTGCCCGTCTCGAGGCACTGAACTGCGGCAAGCCCCTGCACCTGGCGCGCCAGGACGATATTCCCGCCACTGCCGATGTGTTCCGCTTCTTTGCCGGTGCCGTGCGCTGCCAGCAGGGCCAACTCACTGGCGAGTACGTCGCCGGGCACACCAGCATGGTGCGCCGCGACCCGGTGGGTGTCGTCGCATCGATTGCGCCGTGGAACTACCCACTCATGATGGCCGCCTGGAAGATCGCCCCGGCCCTGGCCGCAGGCAACACCTTGGTGTTCAAACCCTCCGAACACACGCCGCTGTCGATCCTGGCGCTGGCGCCGATGCTGGCCGATATCCTGCCGGCGGGCGTGCTGAACATCGTCTGCGGTGGCGGCGAGGCGGTCGGCAGCCATCTGGTCGGCCATCCCAAGGTGCGCATGGTGTCGCTGACCGGCGATATCGTCACCGGCCAGAAGATCCTGCAGGCCGCTTCACGCACGCTCAAGCGCACCCATCTGGAACTCGGCGGCAAGGCTCCGGTGATCGTCTGCGACGATGCCGACCTGGAGGCCGTGGTGCAGGGCATTCGCACCCATGGTTACTACAACGCCGGGCAAGACTGCACCGCCGCCTGCCGCATCTATGCCCAGGCCGGCATCCACGACCGGCTGGTGGCTGCGCTGGGCGATGCGGTGGGCAATATCCGCTTTGCCCGTAAGAAAGACGTCGACAACGAGATCGGCCCGCTGATCAGCGCCCGCCAGCGCGACCGCGTGGCCAGCTTCGTCGAGCGCGCCCTGGGCCAGCCACACATCGAGCGGGTGACCGGTGCCGCGGTGCATTCGGGCCCCGGCTTCTACTACCAGCCGACGCTGCTCGCCGGCTGCCGCCAGCAGGACGAAATCGTCCAGCGCGAAGTGTTCGGGCCGGTGGTCACCGTGACCCGCTTCGAACAGTTGTCCCAGGCGCTGGACTGGGCCAACGACTCCGAATACGGCCTGGCCTCTTCGGTGTGGACGCAGAACCTCGACAAGGCCTTCCAGATGGCCAACCGCCTGCAATACGGCTGCACCTGGATCAACACCCATTTCATGCTGGCCAGCGAGATGCCCCATGGCGGGCTCAAGCGCTCCGGCTATGGCAAGGACCTGTCCAGCGACTCGCTGCAGGACTACAGCGTGGTGCGCCACATCATGGCGCGTCACGGCGAGCTGCTCGACTGACACAAGAATCCGCTGGCGCCGCCAGGGACGTTGTTCGCTTGATACTGCCCCGACAATAGAAAGAACAATTTGGGAGATGAACGATGTACAAGACAGCGTTGCTCAGCGGGCTCGCCACCGCGCTCCTGGCCAGTGGCAGCCTCCAGGCCGCCGAAGCCCTGAAGGAAGTCGGCAAGGGCGAGGGCCAGCTCGATATCGTCGCCTGGCCGGGTTATATCGAACGTGGCGAGTCGGACAAGGCCTATGACTGGGTCAGCAAGTTCGAGCAAGACACAGGCTGCAAGGTCAACGTCAAGACCGCTGCCACCTCCGACGAGATGGTCAGCCTGATGGCCAAGGGTGGCTACGACCTGGTCACCGCGTCGGGGGATGCCTCGCTGCGATTGATCTACGGCAAGCGTGTACAGCCGATCGATCCGAAGCTGATCCCCAACTGGAAGAACCTCGACCCGCGCCTGCACGACGCGCCGTGGTACACCGTCGATGGCAAGACCTACGGCACCCCCTACCAGTGGGGCCCGAACCTGCTGATGTACAGCACCAAGGTGTTCCCCACCGCACCAGACAGCTGGAAAGCCGTATTCGAGGCCGAGAACCTGCCCGACGGCAAGCCGAACAAGGGCCGTGTGCAGGCCTACGACGGCCCGATCTACATCGCCGACGCCGCGCTCTACCTCAAGGCGACCCAGCCGGCGCTGGGCATCAGCGATCCGTACCAGCTCGACGAGAAGCAGTACGCCGCCGTGCTCGACCTGCTGCGCAAGCAACACGCCTTGATTCACCGCTACTGGCACGACACCACGGTGCAGATGAGCGACTTCAAGAACGAAGGCGTCGCCGCCTCCAGCGCCTGGCCGTACCAGGCCAACGCGCTCAAGGCCGAGGGCCAGCCGATCGCCACGGTGTTCCCGAAGGAGGGCGTCACCGGGTGGGCCGACACCACCATGCTGCATGTCGATGCCAAGCACCCCAACTGCGCCTACAAGTGGATGGACTGGTCGCTGCAGGCCAAGGTGCAGGGCGATGTGGCGGCCTGGTTCGGCTCGTTGCCGGCGGTGCCGCAGGGCTGCAAGGCCAGCGAGTTGCTCGGCGCCGAGGGTTGCAAGACCAATGGCTTCGACCAGTTCGACAAGATCGCCTTCTGGAAGACCCCGCAGGCCGAGGGTGGCAAGTTCGTGCCCTATAGCCGCTGGACCCAGGACTACATCGCGATCATGGGCGGGCGCTAGGTCAGGTTGCTGTGAGAGCTGACTTTGTGGGAGCAGTCCACTTTGTGGGAGCGGGCTTGCCCGCGAACACCGGCAAAGCCGGTGTTCGCGGGCAAGCCCGCTCCCACAAAGTGGACTGCTCCCACAAAGTCAGCTCTCACAGCAACCTGACCTAGCGCCCGCCCATGATCGCGATGTAGTCCT
>NZ_JBNFMU010000117.1:0-9397 GCF_049942315.1 Pseudomonas wayambapalatensis | reverse complement strand
CGGCGAAAGCTGAAGAAAAACTCAAAACCGTGTCCGGGATGAGTTGACCACTACAAAATGTCTACGGCGTCGCGGGCTGACCAGTACCTCTGCCGTGCTCTGTAGGAAATTTCCTACAGAAAAACTTCCTATCGCTCTCAATAATCACCTCATCTACCGTAATCGGCTTATCCAGGCGATGCGTCTAACGATCCAAGCACTTGAAAAGTTAATGCGGGGGCAATAGTTGAATCCTCTGCGCGTGCAGCGATAGTTATTTTAAATTTGTGAAACCATCAATCAAAATATGAACTCATGCAGCGCTGGCTGTAAGAAAATTATTTGAAATGAGGTGCGGGGAAAGTGGAGAGCGGTGACGATTTTAGCGTGATAGATGAGCTGATTGAAGAGCGGTCGGATTCGCTTCTTTCAGCGGTGAAATTTGTTTGTAAGTTTTATAATAAAGAAGTCAGTGAGGCTGTTTTATACGCGGGTCTACCGCGTGGTAAAGCGTTGTCGCCGATCGCGGCAGTGCGGATGCTTGAACAGGTAGGTATGAAGGCCGGCTGGGTTCAGCGTTCACTTGATCAGATTTCTGATTATTTGTTGCCCGTTGTGCAAGCCTGTGGAGATGGACGTTACTGTGTCATTCTCCGGAAACATACAGATAAAGGTAAATGGGTGTACGATGTTGTTTTTCCAGAGCATGGAGGACGGGTCGTTATCGATGAGGCAGAGCTGCTGAAGCAGTGTACGGGGTACTTTTTATTGGTCGGCGCCGTTCCGAAATTGGAGGCGTGCAGTCAAGACGATCTACTGTATACCAAACCCAGCCAATCCCATTGGTTGCTGTCCGTCATCTGGCGTTTTCGATTTTACTTTTACAGTGCCGCGCTTGCGGCGTTGCTGGCGAATATCCTGACGTTGGCCATCACTTTTTTCACCATGAACGTCTACGACCGCGTTGTGCCTACGCAGGCGTATGTATCGTTGTGGTCAATGGCAATCGGTGTGTTGATCGCGATAAGCCTTGAATTTGCTTCGCGGCAGATTCGTGCATATTTACTGGATGTGGCGGGAAAAAAAGCGGATTTGATTTTAGGGGCCAAGTTATTTCGCCAGGTCATGGCGGTGCGATTAGAAAGCAAACCGGGGTCTTCTGGGGCATTTGCCAACCAATTCCGTGAATACGAGTCCGTGCGGGACTTCATCACCTCGGCCACACTGGCGACATTGTCAGACTTGCCTTTCTGTCTTATGTTCCTCGGCATTATTTATTGTATTGGCGGGGCGCTGAGTATTATTCCGCTGTTGGCAGTGCCTTTGATTGTGCTGGTGAGTATTGCCTGCCAATGGCCGTTGTCACGTTATATGCAGGAAAACTTGCGAGAGATTTCTTTACGACAAGGATTGTTGATTGAGACGCTGGAAGGCATGGAGGCATTAAAGGCTTCGCGTGGCGAAAGTGTTATGCAGAAACGTTGGGATGATTTTAGCGCACTCGCTACTGCATCTGCGATGAAAAGTCGGTTCTTATCAAGTCTGACCACTAACTTCGTGATGTACGTGCAACAGATGGTCACGGTACTGATCGTCTTAACCGGTGTCTATATGATTCATGACGGCCAGCTTACAATGGGCGCGATGATTGCTGTGGTCATCCTCTCGGGTCGGTCACTGCAACCATTAGGCGCCGTGGTGGGGTTGGCGCTGCGTTATCAGCAGGCTAAAGCGGGTATGAAATCGCTGAGTATGCTGATGAGCCTGCCGGTGGATCGGGACCCGCAGGCAACCTTTCTCCCTGCGCCTAACCTTGAAGGTCATCTTAGTCTGAAAAAAATCAGTTATGTTTATCCGATGCCTGGAGTCGTGGCGCCTCCGAAAGCGCTGGACAACATCAATTTAACCATCGCACCGGGTGAACGGGTAGTAATACTTGGCAATATTGGCAGCGGAAAATCTACGCTACTCAAACTGATGGCGGGACTTTATAGGCAGAGTGAAGGCCGCTTGGCGTTGGATGATATTGATGCATCGCAAATAGACCCTGCCGATTGGCGGTCGCTCGTGGGGTACGTAGGGCAGGACTGCCAATTGTTCTTCGGCTCTTTGCGCGAAAACGTGATGATTGGTAATCCGGGTGCAACTACCCAGCAATTTCTGCGCGTCGCCAAAATCACCGGATTGGACAAAATCGCTTCACGCCATCCTTCGGGTTATGACATGCCGATTGGTGAGATGGGGCGTAACTTGTCTGGTGGGCAAAAGCAATTGATCGCGCTGGCCCGTTGCTTGATGCTGGAGCCCAAGGTGCTCTTGCTGGATGAGCCTACCAGTGCGATGGATGGTTTAAACGAGGCTCAGTTCATTGAGCAGTTGGGAAACTTGAGTGCCTCGCACACCTTAGTAATCGTGACTCACCGTATGTCGATGCTCAGTATCGTCCAGCGTCTTGTCGTGATTGAGAATGGATGCATTGTCGCTGATGGTCCTAAAGAGCAAGTGCTTGTGGCGCTGAATGGTCAGCATCGATCGCCCGAAGATACTCACCTCGGCACATCTCAATGATAGGGCGTTCTGCTTACCCGCTCTGCATTGCCAGGATAATTTTCCATGTCATTTAAAAAGTTAATGCGCTTGCTTGGTAAAGGTCGGCCCGTGCATCTAAAAAAAGTTCAGCATGCTTTACGCGTTGAAGATGAAGCATTCATGCGAGACTTAAAAGGTGCGTTGATTGAGCAGCGCACCCCGGCCAGCGCGTTAGTATTATGGCTGATAGCGGCGGCGATGGTGTTCGGTATTCTTTGGGCTAATTTTGCGCGTGTGGAAGAGGTCACCCGTGGAGAGGGAAGAGTCATACCAGCCAGCCGTGAGCAGGTGATCCAGAGTTTGGAAGGCGGGATCATGAAAGATCTCTTTGTCAAGGAAGGTGATGTTGTAGAGCCGGGGCAGAAGTTGTTGCAGATCGATCCGACGCGGGTGGGTGCCAATTATGGTGAAGCGTTATCACGGGTCCAGGGGTTAAAAGGAGCTATTGCTCGTTTGCGTGCAGAAGCTTATGACACGCCGCTCGTGTTTCCTGAAGATATTAAGCAGAACGCGTCTATCGTGCGCGATGAAACCCAAGCTTTTAACTCTCGCCAGAGAACGTTATTGGAAAGTGTTAAAGCTCTGCGTCGAAGCTTGGAGTTGGCAGACGGTGAAATCAAACTGTCCGCGCCCATGGCGCAGCAGGGCCTCGTGTCCGAAGTGGAAATTATGCGCTTACGTCGTCAGGCTAACGAGTTCAATTTGCAAATTGCCGAGCGTCTCAACCGATTTCGCTCGGAAGCCAACAACGAGTTGACACGTTCGGAAAGCGAGTTGGCACAAGCTTTGGAGGTACTCAAGGGGCGTGAAGATATTGTGAATCGCACGACGATCACGGCTCCGGTACGAGGAACGATCAACAATATCCAGGTCACTACACGTGGTGGGGTAATTCAACAAGGGGCGGAAATCATGACGCTGATTCCGCTGGAAGACCGGTTACTGGTCGAAGCCAAGATCAAGCCTGCAGACGTGGCGTTTATTCGTCCTGGCCTGACAGCGACGGTTAAGATCTCGGCCTACGACTACGCGGTTTATGGTGGACTCGTCGGCAAGGTTGAACACATAAGCCCCGATACTTTATTTGACGAAGACAAAGCCCGTTTCGGCAGGGATAACTCGACTTACTACAAAGTCTATGTTCGAACAGACCGTGCTGTCTTGGAGGCGGGTGGACACAAGCTCCCAATCATTCCCGGTATGATCGCCAGTGTTGATATTAAAACTGGAGAAAAAACGATCCTGTCCTATCTGCTGAAACCCATATTCAAAGCACAAGAAGCCTTTCGGGAGCGATGACATGAACAGCTCACCCTTGACGTTTAGGAAAATGACTTTCATATCAATAGGGTTGGCCTGCGCTTATGTAAATTTCAGCGGTGTAGTACTCGCTCAAGAAAATAAACAGCTGCGACTGGACGATCGTCAAATCGCGGCGTTAATTCACCGGTTTCCTTCCTCTGCAACGGTGCCCGCCTCACCGACCACTGGTCATATACTCGCGACGACTCCAGCCGTGAAAAGGCAAGACCTCGCCATCAATCCCACGATTTCTACGCTTCAGGGGCCCACGTTGCGTTCAGTGGCGGTAGGTAGTGAGCTGCCCGTGAATAGAGAATTGCGTTCGTTGATGAGAGATTTTGTGGCCAAGGCATTACGTCACAGCCCAGAGGTGCGGGTGTCTATTGCAAATGAAAACGTTGCCGCTTACGAAATTGATGAGGTCAAAGGGCGACGCTGGCCTCAAGTGCGTTTGGGGATGAATTCAGCATTAACTAAGAATGACAGCGGTAGCTCGAATAGTAACCGTACGGCGGGTACCTTGAGCGTCATCACGAATGTGTGGGATTGGGGGAAAAACGCCAGAGATACAGGCGCGGCTACGGCGTCACTTGAAGTTAAAAAGCAGAACAGCCAAGCGGAGCGGGAGCGGGTGGCGTTCAATACGACGTCCGAGTTGATCAATCTATTGCGCGCCATACGAAGTTCCGAAGTGGCTGAGGATTATGTACGGCAGATGAGCGACCGAGTCGATATGTTGTCTAAAATTACTCAAAACGACAAAGGTCGGGCGAGTGAGTTGGTCCAGGCTCGTGCCAGGTTGTTATCGGCGCAAGCTAGTCGTGAACAGATAATTGGCCAGCAGCACATTTCTCAGATTCGACTTCATCGGATTTTGGGTGAGGAGGTGCCAGAGGTATCCGGCGCTTTACTGGTTCTCAGTCGCCCTATGATTGACCAAACAGCCGCATTATCGTCGCTTGATGTTCACCCTTTGTTGCTGCAACTCAAAGCCCGGGCGGACGTCGAAGGCGAGCGCCAAAAGGCGCTCAAGGCTCAGGGACTTCCCGGGCTCAATCTCGTCGTACGTAAAGAGCAAAGGGATTCAATGGGAAGTCATGCGAGAGGCCCAAATGATTGGTATGCCGGTGTAGATGTGCAGTGGGATATCTTTAGTGGTGGTTCCAATACGGCAGCCCAGAAGGCTGCAGGAGAGCGTAAAACTTCAGCATTGGAAGAGTATCAAAAAACGGAGCAAGATTTGCGCCTGGAGATCATGCGTTCGACTCAAAACCGAGCGAACGCCTTGCAACAGGCAAGAAACTATCAGCAGCTAGCCATAGAAACCGATCGTGTGCGCAAGATGTATTATGAGCAGTGGTATCATTTAGGAAAACGCACATTGCTTGATGTGTTGGTGGCTGAAAATGAGCACTTTAACAGTCAGTTGCAAGCGATTGGAGCTATCAGTGATAGCCTAATCAATGACCTGAGTATTTTATCTAGCTCGGCACAATTGCTGAGCCATTTGTCTGTTGGGGAGTAGCGATCTGATCTACAGCGGTCAACCATTCGCGGGCACAGAATCGATTTTTCCTTCGCAACTGTCGGCGGCACAAAGCCATTGCGTTTAGGCGGTTTCATTCATGAATCCTCTGATCTTGAAGCATCCGACCTCAACACCTTCATCCCGGAGCATGGCAGTGGTGGGCTGTGTACAACGGACCTGCCAAAACTATTCAAGCCTGGTAGTGAAATTCTGACTGATCAGCTCTCGACCCATAGCCGAGTCAGGAGTCGCCAGCACACTGGCTGTGCGCAGGATGCCATGACCACAATGGCCATTAATCTGATCCAGCACCCTCATTACCCTCGACGTGTCTGGAGGTGGCGACACTGCAAACAGATCGTCGGTGGATTCACCTGGCTGGGACAGGTTTGGCAAGACGATCTCAGCTTTGCTGTGCTTGAAGCCCGGCCGGAATACCTGATCCAGCGCCTCGAAGGCGGCTTTTTTTACTCACTGCACATCATCGGTGGGGTAGGGCAGATCCGCCACTACACCATTTGCATACGTTGCTTCCTCGGGATTGAACATTTCCGTCTTGTAATATATGAATCAAATTTGCTCGGAAAAGCGTTCTTGTGTAACGGCTTGAGCAACACCCAAGCCGTTACACTTTTCGTGAGCTAAAGTGGGTTACAAGTCAGTATTACACCCAATTAACATTGATTGTTTGTTCTATCAATAACTGCCCTTGGTGATCACCCACACTATTGTAGACATTATAGGCATGGCCTTCAGAGTAAATGGTTTTTGTGCTTTCAGTTTTCCACTCACCTTTATCTTTCACCTCAACCACGTTGTCGCTACTACCTTTTATAACAACCTGGTTGCGCGAAACAGCCTCATCCAACCCAGAGCTGAAGTTGCTTTTATTAAACATATTCATGCCAGACGTCATATCCATAACATGCTTCAAGTCAATCGTCAGCTTCATTTTGTTACCCCCATTCAAGTCCAAGACTTCCATGTTGGCAAGACGCGAAAGCCCGACGCCAGTCTTGATGGTGCCTAGCCCTGTTGTAGTGATTTTGGTGAGATCGAAGTCGTTGACATCCTTCTCAAAGGCCAGCGTATCGATACCGTTGCCGCCATCAATTCGAGCCAAGCGCCCATGCAATCCCGCACTTTCCTGGAAACCTTTAAGCAGAAAAGACAGGTTATCTTTATTCAAGATAATCACGTCATCTCCGGAACCTGCATAGATGACGTCGGCACCTCCCTTGCCATAAATAGTGTCATTGCCTGCCGTTCCTTTAATGAAATTGCTATCCGCATTTCCCATTGCAAGTCCGGTGGTGTTATCAACACTGATGGACGGTTCTGCCCCGAGAGACGTGCCACCCAAGTACAGTTTTCCGCTAGATTGGTATGAGCCAACGTAAATATCCGGCAAACCATCGCCATTAATATCTAGACGACCGGCGATCGATGCGCCATCTGCCTGCTCTTTTGGCACAACGATACCCTGTTTGGGGGTGAATTTCGCCATATCAATTTTTTCGTTATCGGCTTTCCCGAAAATAATATAGGAATTCTGGTAGCTGCCGTAAGAACCACCCTGTTTAGCGGCTCCAGCTCCTGAATTACCATAGGTGGAATAAGCGAAATCCATAAGACCATCACCATTGATATCACCCAGGGCGCGGACGTCGCCATACTTTGTCGGCTGCGCCGCAAGCGCACTCGAAGCATCAATCATATAGCCGCGATTATTTTCCTTAAGCCACTTTTCCTCCAGCACGATCTTATTGCGGAACTTGCTGAATTCTGCCAGCGTGCCCCCATATACGACAAACAAGTTGGTGCCATCATTCACCAAAACGTCTGAAAAGCCGTCACCGTTAGTATCGCCTACCCCCGCAACCGACTGAACCTGGTTAACCTCACGGGCACCGGTTCCTGTTACCCATTCAAAGTCCGTCGTTTTACTGATGCTCCCCCGATCAGGGTTTCCGATAGTAATACCTCGAGCGGTCACAATACCTCGGCTACCACCACCTAAAAAGTCACCGGTAGCCGATACGTATTGCGCACCACTGTAAAAGGCATCGTAGCTGTTGACGTTTGTATCAGAGGCGCCAAATTTAAAATCCGTTACAGTGTTTTTAGGATCAACCTGCTTCCCCCCAAATACGACAGTGGAGGTTCCATTTTGCCCAAATGCCCCATATCCGCCCAAAACAGTATCCATCAGGCCATCGCCGTCCAGATCGCCCGCGCCGCTAACAAAATACCCGGTACCAATAACTTTCGGGTTTTCAAACATTTTCATGTATTTTTCTGATGTAACCCCAAGGTTTTGGGCTCCATTGTAAACACGTACATCTGCCCTGGATCGGCTATTCGTCCCGCTGTGCACCGATGCAATATCGTTAAGACCATCGCCGTTAGTATCACCCAAGCCAGCCGTATGAAAACCGGTATCAATATTTCCAAGTTGATACTTAGGATGCTGACTTTCGGAAACATTGGCGTTACCTCTTAACAGGGCATTATAATTTCCACTGTCGTAACCCAGGCCTGCAACAGAATCGAATCCACTGCCATCCACGTTGCCTGCAGAATCTACAGACCAGACTCCTTGGCTACCTGTAATTGCGATAGGCTTATTGGTTGGTCCGTTGAAGGTAACTTGCGAAACGCTTGAAGCCTCACTGAGGTTAGAGGCTGCATCCAGCGCGTTGACATAGTAACTGTGCTGGCGGTTACTTTGAAAAGGCAAAGCAGCTGTCCACTCACCATTGGCGTCAGCGACAACGCGCATTAGTTCGACATTCTTTCCATCCGCATTTTTGTGGAAGATAATAACCGTTGCATTGGCTTCCGCATGACCGCGAAGTGTCGGGGTATTATCAACAGTGGCTTTACCACTTTTGACATCCACGCCATCTTTGGTCACGATGCTGTCCAAGGTGGGGGCGGGCGGGGGAACCGTATCAATGGTTAAGTTTACCGTCACTTGCGCACCTTTCACATTACGGGCGCCATCGATGATCCTGACGTCATAGTTATAAACCCCATCCGAATGTGCCGGTAACTTAATACTCCAGTTCCCGTCGCTATCGACGGCCCCTAGCGCAACACGCTTGCCGTCGCCCTTGCTGATGATTTCTATACTGTTGCCACTACCGACCCCTGTTGCTCGTCCGTGTAAGGTGGGAGCTGGGTCATTAGTTGGCACATTCAGTGGGTGACGTTCAAATTTATTGTTTGCAATTATTTGACCGTCAGAACCGACCGTATCGGTATAACTCTCAACCTTCACTTCATACTTTGTAAAAGGGTTTTCGTAACTTTTTACAGTCGCAGCGCTTTCGCGCCCCTGTCCATCAATGGCAACCGCTTTAAACTCGGAAGTCCCCTGAGGCGCAGGGCCAGAAAGGGTAAAGTTCCCGTCAGCGTCCACGACAACCGTTTTGGTCACCTTGTTCGGGAGTTCTATGCGGACTTTCAGCCCAGGTGCTGATTTGCCCGTCAACGTGAATTCGCCAGTCGCTTGGTCCGTGGCGATATCATAAGTCGGCGCCGACGGTCTAGCCAAATTGTACGTCAAGTTTGCCGGCACGCTTTTGTTACCGGCAGCATCGATTGCAACGGCTGATATATTACCGTTTGGCTGAGGATCGTTGATGTCCAACTTGAAATTGCCGTCGGGACCGGCTTTCACGTTGTGGGTCTTGCCGTCCGGTGAGGTTATGTTGACCGTGCTGTTGGGCTCGGCTTTACCGGTGATGGCGATCCCCTCATTGGGCTTGCTGATCACGTTCAGCCCTGTCGGGGCATCCGGTGGCGTAGTATCAATTTTCGGGTCTGCAATGAACTCCAGAATTGCAGGCAAACTTTTGTTATTTGCTGCATCCGTTGCAGTGATGATGATCTTGCCGTTTGGCTGAGGATCGTTGATATCCAACTTGAAATTGCCGTCGGGGCCAGCTTTTACGTTGTGGGTCTTGCCGTCCGGTGTGGTGACGTTGACCGTGC
>NZ_JBNFMU010000116.1:0-20611 GCF_049942315.1 Pseudomonas wayambapalatensis | reverse complement strand
CCTTGTGGGAGCGGGCTTGCCCGCGAAAAGGCCGACGCGATTCAGGCCTGAACCGCGACCCGCCTACGCCGCACCACCAGGCTGTCCACCACCCACATCACCACCATCGACACCCCCACCAGCGGGAACACGACACCCAGCACCAGCATCACCCCCACGGCAGTCTTCCAGCGCGGCAGGTCATGGCGCAGCGGCGGTACGCCAAGCCCACCGGACGGGCGGCGCTTCCACCACATCACCAAGCCGCTCACCGAGCCCAGCAGGATCATCAGGCACACCAGCAGGATGACGATCTGGTTGAGCGCCCCGAACATCTTGCCCTCGTGCAGCATCACCCCAAGCTCGGTGGCGCGGGCTACCGGGCTGTAGTCGTGCCAGCGCACGTCGGCCAGGACCTTGCCGGTGTACTGGTCCACATGCAGGGTGGCGTCGTTGCGCGGATCGTCGGCGAACACTGCGATGGTGAACACACCTTCAGCGGTGCTCGGCGAGGTGATGCTGTAGCCCGGCGCCACGCCGCGGGCGTTGGCCAGGTCCTCGACCTGCTGCAGGGTGATCTGCGGCGCGGCTGGGGCGCTGTGCATGTCGTGATGGCCCATGTGCTCGGTATGCGCGCCGGACACCGGCATCGGCGTGTTTTCCAGGGCCCAGGGCACGGTCTGGCGATGGGCGCTGTTCAGCGCGCCGGCCTGCTGGTCGGATTTCGGTACGTCGTTCCACATCGCCGCCGGGAAACGGTTCCACAGATCGGCGTACTGTTTGCCCCACAGCCCGGTCCAGGTCATGCCGCTGAGCAGCATCAGCAACAGCAGCGCCGAACCCCAGAAGCCGCTGACCGCATGCAGGTCGCGCCACAGCACGCGCCCGCGTGCCGACAGGCGTGGCCACAGTACGCCACGGCTGTTGCGGCCACGTGGCCACCACAGATAAAGCCCGGACACCACCAGCACGATGCCCCAGCCTGCGGCCAGCTCCACCAGCCGATCGCCGACGGTGCCGACCATCAGCTCGCCATGCAGAGCACGGGCGATGGCCTGCAGGTTCTGCTTGCCGTCCTGCGCGCCCAGCACCTTGGCGCTGTACGGGTCGACGAACACGTTCAGTTCGCGGCCGCCGTCATGCACCACGAACTGCGCGCTGCGCTCGGCGTTCAACGGTGGCAGGTACTGGCCGACATGGCCCTGTGGATAAGCCTGGCGCACCTGGGCCAGCAGGGTATCGGCGCTTTGGCGCTGTTGGCCGGCCTCGACCACCATCAGGTCGCGGTACATCCACGGGTCGAGCTGCGGCTTGAACAGGTAGATGATCCCGGTGATCGCCAGCAGGATCATGAAGGGCGCGACGAACAGCCCGGCATAGAAATGCCAGCGCCAGGCCAGGTTGTAGAAGGATTGCTTTGGTTTGCTCATGGAGCCTCCCGTTCGACCAGGTGGGGCGCGGTCAGGCCCGCGCCCCGATTGTTATTGTCAGAAGCTGAAATCGACCTTGGTCCAGAAGGTCCTGCCCGGCTCGTTGACCGGCTGGGGGGCTGCCGCCGGATAGCCGAACCCGGCGTTCCCGGCCAGGTTCAAGTGCTCGGCGTAGGCCTTGTCGAACAGGTTGTCGACGCCCGCGCTGAGCTTGAGGTTGTGGTTGACCTTGTAGGCACCGTTGAGCGAGAACACGCCGAAACCGCCGCTCTTCTCGTAGTCCTTGCCCACCACGTTGCCCTGGTTCTCGGCGATGCGGTTCTGCGCCGCGACCAGCCGCCACAGCGCACCGACGCTCCAGGTATCGCGGCTGTAGCTCAGGCCCAGGCGGCTTTCCAGCGGGGGCATCTGCGGCAGGGCCTTGCCGTCGCTGCTGTTCTTGCCCCGGGCGTAGGCCAGCGTGGCGTCGGCCTTCCAGTTCTCGTCCAGCTTGTAGGTCGCGCCCAGCTCGCCACCCATGATGCGGGCGTCGATGTTCTGCGCCTGGGTGCTGCTCATGCCCATCATGCTGCGGTAGTCGAACAGGATGTAGTCGCGGATCTGCCCGACGTAGCCGGAGGCCCAGGCCTGCAGGCGTTCGTCCTGGTACTGGATGCCGAAGTCGAGCTGGGTGGTCTTCTCTGGCTTGATGCTGTCGAAGGCGTTGACCGAGCCACGCGGTCCGTTGGTTGGCGAGAACAGCTCCCAGTAGTCGGGGAAGCGCTGGGCGTGGCCCAGGCCGATATAGCTGGTGGCCGGGATCGACGCCAGGTCATGCTCGTAGCGGATGAAGCCGCTGGGCAGGGTATCGGCGCGGGTGTCGCCGTTGGTGGCACTGGCCTGGCGGAAGTCGCGGGCCGAGGCCCGGTCCAGGCGCGCACCGCTGATCAGGCGATCCTCGCCGGTGGCGTACCAGGTCAGCTCGCTGAACACGCCGTAGTTATGGAAGTCGGCGTCCTTGGTCCAGGGCTTGCCCTTGTGCGCATCGACGCCCATGCCGCCGCGTTTGCGGTGTTCGTTGGTCTGCGCGTCGATGCCGCTGATCAACTGCACGTCGGCCCAGCGCCAGGTCGCCTTGATGCGTGCGCCGAGGGTGCGGCGATCGACATTGCTGACCATGGGCATGCCCATCATGCCGCTGCCCGAGGGCGTGCGCAGGCTGTAGTTGTCCATCACGTGGTCGGCGTAGTTGTAGTAGACCTGCGCCTCGACCTTGTCGAGCACCTCGCCGAGGTTGGACTTTTCAAAGCGCAGGCCCAGGCTTTCGCGCTTGAACTGCGAGCCGTCCATGCCGCGCCCGGCGTAGCGCGCCTCGCCATCGCCCTTACCGGCGGTGAGTTCGAGCAGGGTGTCGGTATCCGGGGTCCAGCCGAGGGTCACGTCGCCGTTCCATTTGTCCCAGCGCGACGGCACGGTATCGCCGTTGCCGTCCTTGTAGTCATCCGAGCGCGATTGGTTGCCGACGAAGCGCGCGTAGGCCTGGCTGTTGCCGGCGGCGGCGTCGAGCACCTTGTCGAAGCGGCCGTTGGAGCCGGCGAGCAGGCTGGCGTTGACCCGGCTGCCGAGGGTGCCGAATTTCTCCGGCTCGCGCTCGAAGAGGATGGTGCCAGCCGAACCGCCGGGGCCCCAGATCACGCTTTGCGGGCCTTTGATCACGGTCAGGCGGTCGTAGGTTTCCGGCGAGATGTACGAGGTCGGGGCGTCCATGCGGTTGGGGCAGGCGCCGAGCATCACGCCGCCGTTGGTGAGGATGTTCAGGCGCGAGCCGAACATGCCGCGCAGCACCGGGTCGCCGTTGGTACCGCCGGAGCGGATGGCGGAAAAGCCGGGGATGGTCTTGAGGTAGTCGGCGCCGTCGCTGGCCGGCACCGGCTGGCGGGGATCCTTGGGGTTGGTGACCACGGTCAGCGGCGAGCTGGGCGCGATGGCGGTGATCACCGTCGGGCTCAGTTCCGGGGTGTCATGGCCTTCGTGGCCAGGCTCGACGGCGAGTGCCAGCGGGCTCAGCAGCGAGCCGCAGAGCATGGCGAGGGTCCCATGGCGGGACAGGGCAGAAACAGGGGTGCAGCCGGACATAATGATTCCAGTCGATCAGTCATGAGTAAGCGCGAAGCCTCCTAGCTTCGGGCGTTAAAGGGGGTGGTCAGACGTTGATCGACGCAGGTGGGGCGCGGCTGCGGGCACCGGGAAACACCGCTTGCAGGGCATGGCCCTGGCGGGTCGGGTAGGTGGTGAGGGTGGACGGGATGGCGCTGGCGAGGCTGAGTGGGCTGAGGGTCTGGGGCAGGGCGGGGCAGTTGAACAGCAGGCTGCAATAGCCGCATTTCTCCCAGTCCGCGTGTAGCTGGCCATCGTTGCCGTGGCCGTGGTGGTCTTGCCCGGCATGCGAATGCCCCGAGGCCATGGGCATGTCCATGGCCATGCTCATGTTCATGCCGGCGTGGTGATCCATCGGCATCGACTGGGAAACCAGTGGGCCGATGAAGATCATCCACATGGCGAACAGGCTCAGCCAGCCGCCACCGACGCGCCTGCGATCAGGGCGGGTGCTGCGGGCTGTGCTGTTGCGCGGCAAGCTCATGACGAGCGCCTGTCAGCGGTCAGTGCGCGTGTTCGTGTCCTGCCTGATCGGCGGGCGGCTGCTTCTGCACGGCGACCTCGACGGTGATGTCACCGGCTTTCTCGAAGTGCAGGGTGAGCGGGAAGCGCTTGCCGTCAGTGAGCAGGCTGCGGTCCTTGGGCTGCATCAGCATCACGTGGTAGGCGCTGGGGGCGAAGGTCAGGTCCTTGCCTGCGGGCACAACCACACTCTGCACCTGCTGCATCTTCATGGCACCGGCAGCGGTCTTGATGTGTTCGTGCAACTGGGCGTCATCGCTGACGGGGCTGTCGACGCTCAACAGGCGGTCTTCGACCTTACCGTTGTTGTGAACGATGAAATAGGCCGCGACATTGGGCGCGTTGGGTGGCAGCTCCAGCGACCAGGGATGGGCGATATGCAGGTCGCCGACACTGTATTCGTGGGCGCTGGCGAAGGCGCTGGGCAGCAGCAGGGTGGCCAGGATGAGGGCTTGCTTGAGCATGGTGGGTCTCCGGTCTGTACGGGTTCAGGAACAGCGTCTTGAACTCAGGCCAGTGGAGAGGCTCGCGGATTGAGCGCCGGCCAGAGCTGGCGCGGCGTGGGCTGGTGCGTGGCGAGTGGCGGCGCCTGGCCGAAGCGCAGTTGCGGCGGGTTGTGCAGTTGCGCTGCGTGGCTGGCCAGGGCGAGCACAGGCGAGGCACCCGAGCAGCACCAGCAGTGCTGCATGTTGGAGTGGTCGTCCTGTTGGCCCAGGTCGATCTTGGCCAGGGCCTGGACATCGAGCTTGGCCTTGCCCGCGCCAGTCGAGCAGAAGGCACCCCACAGCAGCTGCTCGGCCGGGCCCTTGGGCACGGCGCAAGACAGCGGCATGGCCAGCAGGTTGAACAGCACTGCAAGGCAGGCTATCCAGGCGATGTGCCGACGTGGGGTCATGGAGAGATCCGGTCAGGAATCAGGTGGCTATTGTACGGCGGAGTATAGGTAAAAATGCGGGGGTGCGGTGAAGTGCCGCAGTTGCTGTTGCACAGCCGGTGAAAGTGGCGTTGTGTTCTTCGCGGGCAAGCCCGCTCCTACAGGAGCCCCGCAATCTTCATCTCGACGGGGCATTTGTGGGAGCGGCGGTTCGGCGCCCCGACTTGCCCGCGAAGCAGTCACCGCCGGTATCAGGCCTTGCCGCGCCCCAGCAGGCCGCGCACTGTCTCCTGCAGGTCCGCTGGCAACACTACGACTTTCGAATTGTCGCTCCCGGCGAGGTTTTCCATCGCGCCGATGTAGCGCTCACCCAGCAGGTACATGGCCGGGGTGGTCTCATTGCCCACCGCTTCACGCACCAGCGAAATCGCCCGGGCCGAGGCTTCGGCCAGGTTGATCTGTGCCTCGGCATCGAGCTTGGCTGACTGCAGGCGCGCCTCGGCTTCGAGAATCGCCGCCTGCTTGGCGCCTTCGGCACGGGTTACGTCAGCTTTACGCTCACGCTCGGCCGCAGCCTGGCGCTCCATGGCCACCTGCATGTTCTCCGACGGTTTGATGTCCTGGATCTCCACCGAGCGCACGGTCACGCCCCAGTCTTCGGTCTGTTCGGACATCGCCTCGCGCAGGCGCGCCTTGATCTGCTCGCGGCTCGACAACGCTTCGTCGAGGTCCATGGCGCCGACGATGGCGCGCAGCGAGGTCATGGTCAGGCTGGTGACCGCGAAGGAGAAGTCCTGCACGCCGTACGAGGCCTTCTGCGGGTCGACCACCTTGGCAAAGCACAGGGCGTTGGCGACGATCACCGCGTTGTCGCGGGTGATGATTTCCTGTTGCTGCACGTCGAGGATGATGTCCTTGGTCGGCAGGCGGTAGGCGATCACGTCCATGTAAGGGATGACGATGTTCAAGCCGGGTTTGAGCGTGGTGTGGTAACGGCCCAGGCGTTCGACGATCCATTCCTCGCCCTGGGGCACGATGCGCACCCCCTTGAACAGGGTGATCAGGACGAACAGGGCGATGGCGGCGACGACGATGAGGCTGGTCATTGCAAGCTTCCTTTCAAGACAGGTTCAGGGGCGGGTAACCCGCGCGGTGTTGCCTTCGATGGCTGCCAGGCGAACGCGCTCGCCGGCGGGGATGTCGCTGTCGGCGACGCAGGTCCATTCTTCGTTGCCGAGGATGGGCTTCTGGAAGCGCACCCGGCCTTTCTGGAACTGCGACACGCTGGCGGTCAGCAGGCCGACTTCACCGATCACGCTGTCTGCAGTCCAGCGTACGTCCGGCTTCTTGCGCCGGAACAGCTTGAACCACAGCAGGGTGGTGAGGGAGGAGAATGCCACCCACAGCAGCACCTGCATGTCCAGTTGCAGTGCAGGGGCGGCCAGGGCAATCAGCGACACCAGGATGGCGCCGATGCCGAACCAGAGGATGAAGAAGGTTGGCAGGACCAGTTCGAGCAGGACCAGGGCGATGCCGAAGACGAGCCAGATCCACCATTGCATTTCCATATGGGCAGGGCCTTGCGGTGAGGGAGGCTGAAGTCTAAGGCAGGGGGGACTGGAAGACTATTCCGAGCTGGATGATGAATGTGTCGGAAATGGCTGGGGCTGCTGCGCAGCTCCCGCGCGAGCCGAGCCTGCTGCTCACATCGACAAGGCTTCGCGCAGTTGCGCCACCGATCCGAACAGCCGATTCACCTCCGGCAGCTCAGGCCGCTTCAACACCAGCACCGGCACCCCGCGCTCGCGCGCCACTTCAAGCTTCGGCTCGGTCGCGGCGCTGCCACTGTTCTTGCTCACCAGCACATCGATCTGGCGCCGTTCGAACAGCGCCCGCTCATCCTCGAGGTGGAACGGGCCACGGGCACCGATCACCTCGCAGCGATCATTGCCCGGGCAGGCTTCCAGGGCGCGCAAGGTCCAGAACTGGTGGGGCGGAATGTCTTCGAGATGTTGCAGCGGCTCGCGCCCCAGGGTGAACAACGGGCGCTTGAAAGGCGCCAGTGCGTCGATCAACTCATCCCAGCCCTCGACCTCGCGCCAGTCGTCACCCGGCTGCGGTTGCCAGGCGGGGCGACGCAAGGCCCAGCAGGGAATGCCCGCCGCCTTCGCCGCCTGCGCGGCATTGGCGCTGATCTGTGCGGCATAGGGGTGGGTGGCGTCGATCAGCAGCGCGATCCGTTCGCGTTGCAGGTAGTCGGCCAGGCCGTCGGCCCCGCCGTAACCGCCCACCCGCACCTGACAGGCCAGATCCTGCGGGATGCGGCCGATACCGGCGAGGCTGTAGACATGCTCAGGCCCCAGCAACCGGGCGATGGCCAGCGCCTCGGTGACGCCGCCCAGCAGCAGGATACGGCCGGTCATTGCACACCTGCCTTGCCGACGACACCGCCCTGACGGTCGATGGCGAATACCTCGACCTGCACCTGTGCAGGCACCACGCTGCGGGCGAATGCCAGGGCGTGGGCGCAGACGCTATCGCCCAGGGCGATACCGGCGGCATGGGCGAGCGCCAGTGCCTGTTGGCTGGTGTTGGCACCGATGATCGCCGCCTGCAGAGCGGGGTCCGCGCCGATATCCGCGGCCCAGCCTGCCAGTTGCGGCAGGTCGATGCTCGAATGACGGCTGTGCAGGTCCATGTGGCCGGCGGCCAGCTTGCTGATCTTGCCGAAACCGCCACACAGGGTCAGGCGCGGTACCGGCACCTTGCGCAGGTGCTTGAGCACCGCGCCGACGAAGTCGCCCATCTCGATCAGGGCGATCTCCGGCAGCCCGTAGACCCGGCGCATGGTGTCTTCGCTGGCGTTGCCAGTGCAGGCGGCGATGTGGGTGTAGCCGTTGGTGTGGGCAACGTCGATGCCCTGGTGGATCGAGGCGATGTAGGCCGAGCAGGAAAATGGCCGGACGATACCGCTGGTGCCGAGAATCGACAGTCCGCCGAGAATGCCCAGCCGCGGGTTCATGGTCTTGAGCGCAAGCTCCGCGCCACCCTGCACATTTACCGTGACCTCGAATCCGCCCGCGTAGGCGCAGTCGCCTGCCAGTCGCTGCAGGTGCTCGCTGATCATCCGCCGCGGCACGGGGTTGATCGCCGGTTCCCCGACTGCCAGTACCAGGCCGGGGCGCGTCACCGTGCCCACGCCTTGCCCGGCGACGAAGCGCACGCCCGGCTCGTCGGTCAGGCGTACCTGGCTGTAGAGCAGGGCACCGTGGGTCACGTCGGGATCGTCGCCTGCGTCTTTCAAGGTGCCGGCCTCGGCGCGCTCGCCGTCTCGGCGGCAGAATTCAAGGCGCATCTGCACCTGCTTGCCCTTGGGCAGGGTGATCTGCACGGCGTCGTTGGACTGGCCGGTGAGCAGCAACTGCGCTGCCGCCAGGCTGGTGGCGGTGGCACAACTGCCGGTGGTCAGGCCACTGCGAAGTGGCGCGGGCTGTTCGCGGGTTTCTTCACGCATCGAAGGGCTTCACCACCTCGAGCAGCGTGATCGGCAGGGCTTGGCGCCAGGTGTCGAAACTGCCTAGGGCCTGGGCCTGGGCCACATGGATGCGGGTCAGTTCGCCGCCGTGTCGCTCACGGAAATGCGCCAGGGCCAGTTCGCTCTGCAAGGTCACGGCATTGGCCACCAGCCGCCCTCCAGGGCGCAGGCGCTCCCAGCACAAGGGCAGTACGCCTTCGCCGGTGACGCCGCCGCCGATGAAAATAGCGTCGGGGCGTTCGAGACCGGCCAGGGCTTGTGGCGCCTTGCCGCGAATCAACTGCAGGCCAGGAACGCCGAGTTGGTCGCGGTTGAATTCGATGAATGCCTGGCGACCCTCGTCGGCCTCGATGGCCAGTGCGCGGCAGCTGGGGTGGGCGCGCATCCATTCGATACCGATCGAGCCGCATCCGGCGCCGACATCCCACAGCAGTTCGCCGGGTTGAGGCGCCAGGCGTGCCAGGGTGATGGCGCGCACGTCGCGTTTGGTCAACTGGCCGTCGTGGCGAAAGGCGCTGTCGGGCAGGCCGCTGATCGGCGACAGGCGCGGGCTGTCCGGCGCGGCCTGGCATTCGATGGCGACCAGGTTCAGTGCTGCGGCCTGGGCGTGGGGCCAGTCTTCTGCGCTGCCATTCAGGTGCTTCTCATCGGGGCCGCCCAAGTGTTCGAACACCTGCATCCGGCTCGGGCCGAAGCCGCGTTCACGCAACAATTGCGCAATGGCTGCAGGGCTGTCGCCGTCATTGCTCAGCACCAGCAGGCGCACACCGCTGTAGAGCTGGGCATTGAGCGCCGCCAGCGGCCGCGCGACCACTGACACCACCTGCACCTCCTGCAACGGCCAGCCCAGGCGCGCGGCGGCCAGGGCGCAGGAGGAGGGCATCGACAGCACCTGCATCTGTTCGGCCGGGACCTGGCGCGCAAGGCTTGCGCCAACGCCGTAGAACATCGGGTCGCCGCTGGCCAGCACGCACACGGGCTCGCCGGACAGAGCCAGCACAGGGGCGAGGGAGAACGGGCTGGACCACGTCAGGCGCTCGCCGACCACGCAGCGCGGCAGCAAGGCGAGCTGGCGCGGGCTGCCGAAGATACGTGCAGCAGACAGCAGCGCGCGCCGGGCCTGCTTGCCCAGGCCGCTGAAGCCGTCTTCGCCGATGCCTACTACTGTCAGCCAGGGGGTCATCTGATCATTTCCGTCGTGTTGGGAATCGTGTCGCCTTTTTCGCGGGCAAGTCGCAGCGGCGAAAAGGACGACACGGTCCTGAAGCATTGCTCGACCATCGGCTTTTCATGCCGTCGGACAAAGCAGGCATAATACCGCGCCTTCTACACTGAAGCGCGTCTTCACGATTGCCGGATACCCCCTTGAAGCCACCCCACACACCCGCCGTTTCGCCCCGCCCCTCGGCCTGCCCGGGGTTGTGGCGCATCGTCGCGGCGCGAGATGGCGGCATTTGCCGGATCAAACTGCCCGGCGGTCTGCTGCTCGCCGAGCAGGCCGAGGCGGTGGCCGAGGCTGCCGAGCGCTTCGCCGGTGGAGTGATCGAGGCGACCAACCGCGCCAATTTGCAGATCCGCGGTATCGGCGACGACCACCTGGCGCTGGTCGGGCACCTGCTCGATGCTGGCCTGGGGCCGCGCGAGGCGGCCGGTGACGATGTCCGCAACCTGATGCTCAGCCCGCTGGCCGGTGTCGATCCGGCGATGCTGATCGACATTCGGCCGCTGGCCGGGCAGATCCTGCACCTGCTGGAAACCACCCCGCGCCTGCATGAGTTGTCGGCCAAGTTCGCCGTGCAGCTCGACGCTGGCGAGTCCCTGGCGATGCTCGCGCACCCCCATGACCTGTGGTTGTCGGCGCTGCTGCTCGACCGGCAGGTGTGGCTGGCCTTCGGGCTGGCGGGCTGCCCGGGCGATGGCGCAACCCTTGGCGCCGTACCGCTGGACCAGGGAGTGGCATTGGTGCGGGCAGTGCTGGAGCGCTTCCTCGACCTTGCCACGCCCGAGCAGACACGGATGCGCCAGTTGCTGCAGACCTGCCCGGTGCAGGATTTCGTCGAAGGGCTGGGGCTGCCGATTCGTCGTGACAGCGCTGTGCGCCAATGGCGGCGAGCGCCCGCCAAGCCGCGCTGGCTCGGTATGTTGGCCCAGCGTGAGGGCAGTGCGTTCGGCGTGGCACCGCCGCTGGGGCGCTTGACGCCCGCCATGCTGCGCGGCCTGGCCAGGCTTGCGCGCGAGGCCGGTGATGGCAGCCTGCGGCTCACCCCCTGGCAGAGCCTGGTGCTGCCGAACTTCGACCCATCGCTGCTCGGGCAGGCCCAGGCCGAGACGAAGGCGCTGGGCATGATCAGCGACGTCCTGCAGCCACTTGCACGCATCAGCGCTTGCACCGGTTCCAGCGGTTGCGCCAAGGGCCAGTCCGACACCAAGGCCGATGCGCAGGTGATCGCTGGGCTGCTGCACCATGGCGCCCCGGCCAGTGTGCACCTGACGGCTTGCCCGCGTTCCTGTGCCGTGGCCCATGTCGCCCCGGCCACCCTGCTGGCCCGTGCCCCGGGCCGTTATGACCTTTATCTTCGCGATGCGCGCCTGCCGGGTTTCGGCCGACTGCGCGCATCCGACCTTACCCCAGAAGAAGCAGGCGCCATGCTCGACCTGCCGACGGAGCACCTTGATGATTGACTACATCCGCGATGGTCAGGAGATCTATCGCAATTCCTTCCGCATCATTCGCGAGGAGGCTCGCCTGGAGCGGATTCCGGCCGATCTGGAAAAGCTCGCCGTGCGAGTGATCCACGCCTGCGGCATGGTCGAGGCGATCGACGGCCTGCAGTTTTCCGAAGGCGCCGGAACGGCGGGGCGCCAGGCCCTGGCCAAGGGCGCGCCGATCCTCTGCGACGCGCACATGGTTGCCGAAGGCATCACCCGCGCGCGCCTGCCGGCCGACAACCCGGTCATCTGCACCCTGCGTGACCCCAGCGTGCCGGGCTTGGCCAAGGACGCTGGCAACACCCGCTCGGCGGTGGCCCTGGAGCTGTGGCGCCCGCATCTGGAGGGCAGCGTGGTGGTGATCGGCAATGCCCCGACCGCGCTGTTCTACTTGCTGGAAATGCTCGACGCGGGTGCGCCCAAGCCTGCGTTGATCCTCGGCTTCCCGGTAGGCTTCGTCGGCGCTGCCGAGTCCAAGGCGATGTTGGCCGCCGACAGCCGTGGTGTGCCGTTCGTCATCATGCAGGGGCGCCTGGGCGGTAGCGCCATGGCCGCCGCGGCTGTCAATGCCCTCGCCACGGAGGTGGAATGATGCAGCTTCGTGGACGTCTGCTCGGCCTGGGGGTCGGCCCCGGCGATCCGGAACTGATCACGGTCAAGGCCCTGCGCCTGCTGCGCGAAGCGCCGGTGGTGGCGTATTTCGTGGCCAAGGGCAAGCGCGGCAATGCCTTCGGTATCATCGAGGCGCACCTGCAGGCGCAGCAGACCCTGCTGCCACTGGTGTATCCGGTCACCACCGAGGTGCTGCCGGCACCACTGTCGTACGAGCAGGTCATCAGCGACTTCTACGACGAAGCCAGCGTGCAGGTGGCTGAACACCTGGATGCCGGTCGTGATGTGGCGGTGATCTGCGAAGGCGATCCGTTCTTCTACGGCTCCTACATGTACCTGCACGATCGCCTGGCCCAGCGCTACGAGGCCGAGGTGATCCCGGGCGTGTGCTCGATGCTCGGCGGGGCTTCCGTGCTCGGTGCGCCGCTGGTCTACCGCAACCAGACGCTGACCGTGCTCTCCGGTGTACTGCCCCACGAAGAGCTCAAGCGCCGCCTGGCCGACGCCGACGCCGCCGTGATCATGAAGCTTGGGCGCAACTTCCCCAAGGTACGCGAGGTGCTCGCCGAGCTGGGCCTGGACCAGCGCGCGCTGTACGTGGAGCGTGCAACCATGGCCAACCAGAAGATAGTCGCGCTGGACGCGGTCGATCCGCAGTCTTCGCCGTATTTCTCGCTGATCGTCGTACCGGGTGAAAAATGGCAGGGATGAACAGCGACAAGGCACCGGCCATCGTCATTCTCGGCCCTGGCAGCCTGGCCACCGCCCAGCGTATCCAGCAGCGTTATCCACAGGCGCGGATTCACGGCCTGAGCGGCCGGGTCGAGGGCGTCGAGCACGGCTACGAATCCTTCGGCGACACGCTGCGTGGGCTGTACCGCGAAGGTGTGCCGATCATCGCCCTGTGCGCGGCCGGGATCGTCATTCGTACTTTGGCGCCCCTGCTCGACGAGAAGGGCGCCGAGCCGCCGGTGCTGGCGGTGGCGGAGGACGGCAGCGCCGTGGTGCCGCTGCTGGGTGGCCTGAGCGGGGTCAATGTCATGGCGCGGGAGATTGGCGAGGTGCTGGGTGTGGTGGCGGCCATCACCACCAGCGGCGAGCTGCGTTTCGGCACCTGCCTGCTCAATCCGCCGGCAGGCTACGCCTTGGCAGATCTGGAGCAGGGCAAGCGCTTCGTCTCTGACCTGCTGGCCGGCGAGCGCGTGCGCATCGAAGGTACGGCGCTCTGGCTGGCCCAGGCGCAGTTGCCCGAAGACGCCGCGGCCCGACGCAGTATTCATGTCGGCTGCCAGGCGCGCCCGGCCAGCCGCGACGAGTTGCTGATCCATGCGCGCTCGGTACTGGTGGCTGTGCAGGCCGGGCAGGCCGATCTGCCTGCCCTTGTGCGTGACGCTTTGGCTGCGGCGAACATCGCCGACGCATCGCTGGCGTGCTTGCTGGCTGGTGACGATGCGCTGGCCGAGCCCGCCGTGCACGACGCCGCCCGAAGCCTGGGCGTGCCCCTGCGATTCGCGGCGCAGGGAGGCAGCCTGGTCGAGATGGCTGGACAGGCGCTTGCGGGCGCGCAACTGATCGAACAGGGTGAGGTGGTCATCGCTGTAGCGCCGGCGCCGATCGACCCGTTGCAGGTCGGACGTGCGCGCGGTCGCCTGGCTGTGATCGGCCTGGGCCCGGGGGCTGCGGAGTTCATGGTGCCGGCAGTCAAGGCCGAACTGGCCCGCGCCAACGATGTACTGGGCTACGAAACCTATGTGCGTATGGCCGGCCCCTTCCGCGCCGATCAGGTGCTGCACTGCACCGACAACCGCGAGGAGATGCAGCGTGCGCGTCACGCCTTCGAGCTTGCGGCGCAGGGGCGCTCGGTGGTGGTGGTCTCTTCGGGCGATCCTGGCGTGTTCGCCATGGCGGCTGCGGTGCTCGAGGCGCTGCATGAATCGAGCGATCCGGCCTGGCATCGCGTCGACCTGCAGATCCTGCCCGGCGTTTCCGCCTCCCTGGCCACCGCGGCCCAGGCCGGTGCACCGTTGGGGCACGATTTCTGCGTGATGTCGCTGTCGGACAACCTCAAGCCCTGGTCGATCATCGAGAAGCGCCTGGACCTGGCGGCGCAGGCCGACCTGGTGCTGGCGTTCTACAACCCGATCTCCCGCGCCCGGCCTTGGCAACTGGGGCAGGCCCTGGAGATCGTGCGCCGTCATCGGGATGGGCAGACCCCTGTGGTCCTGGGGCGCGACATCGGCAGGCCGGGGCAGAGCCTGAACGTCGTCTCGCTCTGCGAGTTGCTGCCTGAGATGGTCGATATGCGCACCATGGTGCTGGTCGGCTCCAGTACGACCACCGTGTTCAAGCATGCCGATGGCGCGCAGTGGGTCTATACCCCGCGCTGGTATCCCCCGCACCGCTGACCTTATTGGAACTCCTTCAGTCCGCCAGGCCGAGCTGGCGCTGGCTAACGTGGTCGCCCCTGGTGTTCAGGGGCAACCCAAAGGAGTTTCAGATGAGCGATGATAAACAAGTCACCACCACCGACGCTGGCCTGCTGGTCGAGGGCAACTTGCTGGCCTGTGGTGCAGGCATGACGGCACAGAGCCGCCGCGACGTGAAGAACGCGTTCCACTTCGCCACCCTTGTCGCGGACAAGGCGCTGGATATCGAGGAAAACGGCAAGGCCTGGTACGACAAGTTCCTCGATGCGATGCGTGACCTGGGCTTCACCACCCCCCACCGCAGCTTCGAACTGGAAACCTCCTCGCAGTTGAGCGTCACGCTGGGCGCGGTGGGCGTGCGTATCATCGGTGCAGCCGGCACTGCACTGCTGGGCGGCACGAAGCTGGGCGCACTGGCCAAGCGGGCGTTCGACAAGCTGACCGACGTCGAAAAAGACACCCGCATCATCCATCACAAGAAAAAGAGCAAGGCCAGGGGCGTGGTCGGGATGGCGGCTTGCCTGGAAACCGAGCAAGGCGATGTAGTCATGGTGATGAGCTGTGTGCGTTCGACGGAGCCGAACCTGGATGAAGATGTACTGGGGGTGCAGTTCCAGCTCGAGAAGTCGCAGTACTACGCCGGCCAAGCGGTGCTGACGCTGAACAACTTCGTCTACGAGAAAGTGCGGGCCACGGTGGAGGAGAAGCTCGGCGTGCGCAGTGTCGAGAACATTCTGCAGTACGACATCTGATCAAGGGCGCGGGCTTGCGGGCACCGCGCTTTTTTGTTTCTACAGACCGGAAAACCTGCCATGACCTATGCAGATCACACGCTGATCCTGATTGGCCAGACCGTGTTGCTCGTGCCGCCAGGCATCGAGGTGCAGCAGCGCGAGGATGCCCTGGATTCACTGCACTACTGTCAGTTGCTGGCCAACAAGCACGCTGGCTCCTGCTTCGACGATCCCGACGCTTGGGCGCTTGCCTATCGCCAGGGTTTCGAGTCACTGAACTGGATCAGGTTCGTCAGCGCGCATGATTGGATCGCCCTTGGACCAGGGGCTGCCCGCAACGAGGAGACGCCGCTCTTGAACTGGTTGAAGCAGCGCAAGATCGATGTCGATGGGGTACTGGCCACGTTGTCGAAGGCACTGACGGGCATGCCTGAGGGCCTGGACCATCTGCTGCGTTTCGCCGTGCGCAACGAGGCCGATACGGGCGAGCTGCACATTGAGTTCGGGCTGCTCGGTGCCGGGCCGATTCTCGACCTGTGCAGCGTGTCGCTGCGCTGCGAGCACCCGATCACGCGGGAGACGCTGGCCGCCGCTGCACAGCGTACGCAGCTGCAGGGCGAGCTGGCGGTACGGGCGCTGTCGCTGAACCTGAGCAAGCAGCACTTTGCTTCGCAGCGCTCGGACCTGCACAACTTGATACTCGACAAGGAACGCGAGAAGCCTCGTCGACTGACGCTGGGAGTGATGACACATGAATGAAGCCAATGCTGCTGTGATTGGGGCGGGCGTCGTCTCGTTCCTGCCGGGCTTGTCGCTGGCGCAGAAAGACAAGGTGAAACTGGCCCTGGCGTTGGCCGAGCGGGCCACACAGACGGCCTTCGACGAAGGGTTGGTGCAGGATTGGTTCGCCTACTACCGCAACCAGTTGAAGTTCATGGGCTGGGATGCGGTGTCTGCCGAGCAGGTCCACTGGCCGGATGCGGGGCGCGCCGAACAGGTCGACAAAGTCCTTGCGCTGATCACCAAGACCGCGGGGGAGCGATTCGCCAGCAATGTGGAAATGTCGTTGCAGCGCCTGCGCAACAGCCCAGAGACGCTCGCCAGCTTGGAGAAGAACGCACGCGAGCGAGGGCACTTCCAGTTACTCCCTTGCGCTCCGGCCGGGCAGAACCGGGTCGATATGGTGCTGTATCACGAGGTCGATACTCAGGATGCCTGGCGCGCGGGCTTCATCACCCGCAAGCGCAGCATGAAGAACGTGCGCGCCGAGCTTGTACGGTTCAACATCCTGGCTTTCGAGAACAGCTACCTGTCCAAGGTGCACCAGCGGGTCGTGGAGGTATCCCTGAAGCGGATACACGACTACGACATTTGAGGGGGGCTGGGTGATCAGGGCGTGTGGAGGGGGCCGGTGGCCGCTTCGCGCTGGTTCGCCCAGAACTGGATCAGTTCGCGCAACTGCGACAGTTCCACCGGCTTGGCCATGTGCCCGTCCATGCCGGCCAGGCGTGCACGTTCCTTGTGCTCGCTGAGGATATGCGCGGTCAGTGCCACCACCGGGGTGCGCTGGCGCTGATTGGCCGCTTCCCAGTCACGCAGGCGCTGGGTCGCGGAGAACCCATCGAGAATCGGCATTTCGCAGTCCATGAGCACCAGGTCGTAGCGCTGCGCTTTCATGGCCTCGAAGGCCTCTTCGCCGTTGCTGGCCGTGTCGGGCTCGAGGTTGAGCTTGCCGAGCATGCCGCGGATCACCTTGGTCGAGATGCTGTTGTCTTCGGCGACCAGGATACGGAAGTCGGCGGGCAGGTCCAGCGGCGCCGGCGCGCCACCGAGGGCAGCAATGATTGCCGGCTCGCGGCCACGCTGGCTCAGTTCCTCGGCCAGGGTGGTCTTGAGCGTGTAGCCGGCCACCGGCTTGGCCAGGATGCGTTTGACCCCGGCATTGCGGGCGATGATCTTGCTGGGCGCGTTGCTGATGCCGGTCAGCATGATCACCAGGATGTCGTGGTTCAGGCTCGGGTCTTCCTTGATCTTGGCAGCCAGTTGCATGCCGGTCATTCCGGGCATGTTCTGATCGAGCAGCACGGCATCGAAGTAGTCGCGCAGGTGCGCCTTGGTGCGCAGCAGCGCCAGGGCTTCCTTGCCGGAGGGCACCGCACTGACGTTCATGCCCCAGGCGCTGCACTGTTGTACCAGCACCTTGCGGCAGGTGTCGTTATCGTCCACCACCAGCACCCGGGCATCGCGCAGCGGGCCGTCGAGATCGGCGGGCGGTTGTTCCAGGCGAAGCGGATCGAGCGGCAGTGTCAGCCACAGCGTATTGCCCAGGCTGGTGCTGGTCTTGATGCCGAATTCGCCGTGCATCAGGCCGATCAACTGCTTGGCGATCACCAGGCCCAGATGGCCGCCGAGCTTGTTGCTGGAGAGGAAGTGGTGGCTGTGCAGCTCGGCCTGCAGCAAAGCCTCGCGCTCGGCGCTGGCCATCGGCTCGCCGCTGTCCTGCACGGCGATACGCAGGCGCGGGGCGTCACCGCGCTGGTCGAGGGCCACCACCAGCAGGATTTCGCCCTGGTCGGTGTTCTTCAGGGCATTGTCCAGCAGGCTCGACAGCGCCTGGCGCAACCGCGTCGGATCGCCGCTGATCACGCGTGGCACCTGTGGCTGGGTGAAGCTGATCAGCTCGATGTTCTGCTGTTCGGCCTTGGCCCGGAAGATGTTCAGACAGTCTTCGATCAGTGCGTTGAGGTCGAACTGCACATCATCCAACTCGATCTGCCGCGACTCGAGCTTGGAGATGTCGAGGATTTCGTTGATCAGTGTGAGCAGCTCGTTGCCGGCACTGTGGATGGTTTGCACGTAGTCGCGCTGCTTGACCGACAACGGCGTGCCCAGCAGCAGCTCGGTCATGCCCAGCACGCCGTTCATCGGCGTGCGGATCTCGTGGCTGATCTTGGCCAGGAATTCGGCCTTGGCGTTGATCTCGGCGTCGCTGGCGGCGAGGGCACGGCTGGCACGCACGCGCTCCTCGTTGATCTTGCGCAGGCGCTCGCTGACCGCAAGGTTCAGCAACAGGCCGCTGACCACGGTCAGCCCCATCAGGATGACCAGCAGCCAGGGGGTGGGGGTGCGTGTCAGGCCGAGCAGCGCAGGCAGCAGGACCAGGCCGCCGAGGTTGAACACCAGCATGGCCAGGGTGAACAGGCGTGCGGGGTTGTAGCCCTTGTACCAGTAGTACGTACTGGCCAGGAGCATGCTCAGGCTGCCGAGGGCCAGCAGGGTGTAGGTGGTCAGGTTCAGCGGCAGGCTGTCGATGAACAGCAGGAGCAGGCCGCTGAGGGCGGCGATCAGCATTTCTGCCTGCAGGATGCGGGTGAGCCGCAACGAGGCGCAGGGCGAGAAGAAGCGCTGGGTGAAATACAGCCCGCAGAGCCCCGCCAGGACCAGCGTGAGGTAGGCGGCAGGCGTTTGCGCGCTGTGCCACAGGTGCCACCACGGGCCGCAGAGGTTGAGCAGGATCAAGGCGCTGAGCAGCATCAGCGCGTGGTACAGCGCCAGTACCAGGGTGGTGCTGGAGCGCGTGTAGAAGAAGCGGATCAGGTTGTGCAGGATCAGCATCACCAGGCCGCCGAACAGCAGGCCGAACAGCAGCGGCTGGCGTTGGTCGATGGCCGCGCTGGCCGCCGATTCCAGAGAGATTGCCGGGCGTAACTGGTGTTCGGAGACCAGACGCACGTAAATATCCAGCGGTTGCGTGGCGTTGGGCAGTGGCAGAACGTGATCGCTGCCGCGCAGGGTAGGGCTGGCATTGCCCAGTTGTCGGCCATGGTGCAACTGGCGCAGTAGCGTGCCGCCGTCGAGGGCGTAGAGGTCCAGGCGCGACAGGTCGGGGGCGAAGATGCGCAGCAGGCGTTCCTGGTCGGCGGGCTCGAGGCGGTAGTGCAGCCACAGGGCCTGGTCGGGCAGGGCGGCATCCAGCGCGTCCAGTTGCAATGGGCTGAACTGGTTGCGGTAGCGGTCGGAGCGTACGTCGGAGAGCTGCAGGCTTGCCTGTTCATCGAGCAGCACAGACCACCCGCCGCCTTGTTCGGCTGCAGCCGGAAGCAGGCAGAGCAGGGTCAGCAAGCTGACGATCAGGGCAGTGGCAATCCGAAGCCGACGCACGACGAGATCCTTTCTTGGCTGATAAGCCGGATAACAACTATGCGCGGCGTGCCGCGCCAAAGGCAAGGCCCCGATGGGGCCCTGTCGACGAGCCGCAGGCCGCGCGCCATGGCGCTGCGACCTGCGGGCCGCAGTTTACTGCTGGTGCTCACCGCGCTCGCGGGCGATGGCCCGGTAGCCGATGTCGGTGCGGTAGAAGCTACCGTTCCAGCTGACTTCCTTGGCCAGGCGGTAGGCCTGCTGCTGTGCATCGGCAACGGTGCTGCCCATGGCGGTGGCACACAGGACACGCCCGCCGTTGGTGGTCACCTGGCCATCCTTGAGCGCAGTACCGGCGTGGAACACCTTGCCTTCGATCTTGGCCGCAGCGTCCAGGCCGTTGATCAGGTCGCCCTTGGCGTAGTCGCCCGGGTAACCGCCAGCGGCCAGCACCACGCCCAGGCTCGGGCGCGGGTCCCACTGCGCTTCGACCTTGTCCAGGGCCTTGGCGAATGCGGCCTCGACCAACAGCACCAGGCTCGACTCCAGGCGCAGCATGACCGGTTGTGTCTCGGGGTCGCCGAAGCGGCAGTTGAACTCGATGACCTTCGGATTGCCTGCCTTGTCGATCATCAGGCCCGCATAGAGGAAGCCGGTGTAGACGTTGCCTTCCTCGGCCATGCCGCGCACGGTCGGCCAGATCACCTGGTCCATCACGCGCTGGTGCACCTCGGCGGTGACCACCGGGGCTGGCGAGTAGGCGCCCATGCCACCGGTGTTCGGGCCGGTATCTTTATCGCCGACACGTTTGTGGTCCTGGCTGGTGGCCATCGGCAGCACGTTGTGGCCATCGACCATGACGATGAAGCTGGCTTCCTCGCCGTCGAGGAACTCTTCGATCACCACGCGCGAACCGGCCTCACCGAAGGCGTTGCCGGCGAGCATGTCGCGCACGGCGTCTTCGGCTTCCTGCAGGGTCATGGCAACGATCACGCCCTTGCCTGCGGCCAGGCCGTCGGCCTTGATCACGATCGGTGCGCCTTTCTCGCGCAGGTAGGCCAGCGCCGGCTCGATCTCGGTGAAGTTTTGGTAGTCGGCGGTCGGGATCTTGTGGCGAGCCAGGAAATCCTTGGTGAAGGCCTTGGAACCTTCGAGCTGGGCCGCGCCCTTGGTCGGACCGAAGCAGTCCAGGCCACGGCTGCGGAACAGGTCGACCACACCGATGACCAGCGGCGCTTCAGGGCCGACGATGGTCAGGTCGACGTTCTTCTCGGCGAAATCGGCCAGTTGCTCCAGGGCGCAGACGTCGATGGCGACGTTCTCGCATTTGGCTTCGATGGCAGTACCGGCGTTGCCCGGGGCCACGAAGACTTTTTCGACGCGGGGGTCCTGGGCGACTTTCCAGGCCAGGGCGTGTTCACGACCGCCGCTGCCGATGATCAAAACTTTCATGTCAAAACCTCTGTCTAGCGGTGATCCCCGATCCTGTGGGAGCGGGTTTACCCGCGAATGCG
>NZ_JBNFMU010000115.1:0-9592 GCF_049942315.1 Pseudomonas wayambapalatensis | reverse complement strand
TTCGGCTGTGGTCTTCCGAAAGCGGGGGGGGGGCGGTGGGGGGGGGGTGTGGGCAGGAGAAGAGAAGGACACCCCCCCCCCCCCTTCCGCGCCCCCCCCCGCTCCCACGGAATTCCTCGCTGTCAGTGGGTGACGGTTTCCAGTTCTTGTTCGCTCGGCTGCTGTTGCGCCACTGCCTTGCGCATCTGCTCGCATCCCCACAGCACCCGCTCGGGTGTCGCCGGGGCGTCGATGTGCGGCTGCACGCGATAGTCGGCGAGGCTCGCCACCGCATCCTTGATCGCGCACCAGGCGGCGATGCCGAGCATGAACGGCGGCTCGCCCACGGCCTTGGAGTGGAACACCGTGTCCTCGGGGTTCTTGCGGTTCTCCACCAGTTTCACGCGCAGGTCCAGGGGCATGTCGGCCACCGCCGGAATCTTGTAGCTGGCCGGGCCGTTGGTCATCAGCTTGCCCTTGGCGTTCCACACCAGTTCCTCGGTGGTCAGCCAGCCCATGCCCTGGATGAAGCCGCCCTCCACCTGGCCGATGTCGATCGCCGGGTTCAGCGAGTCGCCCACATCGTGCAGGATGTCGGCGCGCAGCATCTTGTACTCGCCGGTCAGGGTGTCGACGATCACTTCGACGCAGGCGGCGCCAAAGGCGTAGTAGTAGAACGGTCGGCCGCGCGCCTGGCTGCGGTCGTAGAAGATCTTCGGCGTGCGGTAGAAGCCCGTGCTCGACAGCGACACCTGGGCGAAGTAGGCCTGCTGCACCAGTTGCTCGAAGCTCAGCAACTGGTCGCGCACGCGCACGTGGCCGTTGCGGAACTCGACATCTTCCTCGGTGACCTGATAGTGCCGGGCGGCGAACTCGGTCAGGCGTTTCTTGAGGATCTCGGCCGCATTCTGCGCCGCCTTGCCGTTCAGGTCGGCGCCGCTGGACGCTGCTGTCGGCGAGGTGTTGGGCACCTTGTCGGTGTTGGTGGCGGTGATCTGGATGCGGTTGAAGTCGACCTGGAACACTTGCGCCACCACCTGGGCGACCTTGGTGTTCAGGCCCTGGCCCATCTCGGTGCCGCCGTGGTTGAGGTGGATGCTGCCGTCGGTATAGATGTGGATCAAGGCGCCTGCCTGGTTGAGGAAGGTGGCCGTGAACGAGATGCCGAATTTCACCGGGGTCAGGGCCAGGCCTTTCTTCAGTACCGGGCTGTGTTCGTTGAAGTGGCGGATCGACTTGCGTCGCTCGGCATAGTCGCTGCTGGCCTCCAGGTCGGCGGTCATTTCCTCGAGCAGGTTGTGCTCGACGGTCTGGTAGTAGTGGGTGACGTTGCGTTCGGTCTTGCCGTAGTAGTTGGCTTTTCGCACCGCCAGTGGGTCGAGCGCCAGGTGGCGGGCGATGTGGTCCATCACCTGCTCGATGGCGACCATCCCCTGCGGGCCGCCGAAGCCGCGGTAGGCGGTGTTCGACGCGGTATTGGTCTTGCAGCGGTGGCCGTTTACCGTGGCATCGCCCAGGTAGTAGGCGTTGTCGGAGTGGAACATGGCGCGGTCGACGATCGAGCCGGACAGGTCCGGCGAATAACCGCAATTGCCGGCCAGGTCGAACTCGATGCCGTGCAGGCGGCCTGTGTCGTCGAAGCCGACGTCGTACTCGACATAGAACGGGTGGCGCTTGCCGGTCATGGTCATGTCCTCGACCCGTGGCAGGCGCATCTTGGTCGGCTGCCCGGTGAGGCGCGCGATCACGGCGCACAGGCATGCCGGGCTGGCCGCCTGGGTTTCCTTGCCACCAAAACCGCCGCCCATGCGGCGCATGTCCAGCACCACCTTGTTCATCGGTACGTCGAGCACTTCGGCGACCAGCTTCTGCACCTCGGTGGGGTTTTGCGTCGAGCAGTAGACGATCATGCCGCCGTCTTCGGTGGGCATCACCGAGGAAATCTGGGTTTCCAGGTAGAAGTGCTCCTGGCCGCCGATGTGCAGGGTGCCCTGCAGGCGATGCGGGGCACTGGCCAGGGCCTTGGCCGAGTCACCGCGCTGGTGGGTATGGCTGTCGAGCACGAAATGCTTCTTGCGCAAGGCTTCGACCACATCGAGCACCGGTTCCAGGTCCTCATATTCGACGATGGCCGCCATGGCGGCGCGACGTGCGGTGTCCAGGTCACGGGCAGCGACGGCGAGCACCGGCTGGCCGAAGAACTCGACCTTGTCGATGGCCAGCAGCGGATCGCCCGCGACCACCGGGCCGATATCCTTGAGCCCTGGAATGTCCTCGTGAGTGATGGCGATGCGCACGCCTTCGAACTGGTAGCAGGGGGTCGTATCGATGCGCAGGATGCGCGCGTGCGCACGGTCGGCGGTGCGCGCATAGACGTGCAACTGGTTGGGGAATTCCAGGCGGTCGTCGATGTACACCGCCTCGCCCGACACGTGCTTGTCGGCGCTGTCGTGCTTGACGCTGCGCCCGACCCCGGTGGTCAGGTCCTGGCTGAACAGTTCGGCCATCTCGGCCTGGCTCTTGACGGCGTGATGGTTAGACATAAGCGGTCACCCGGGTCTCGATGTATGGCGATTGCTGTTCGATGAAGTACTTGCGCAGCAGGTTCTGCGCGGTCAGCAGGCGGTATTCCTTGCTGGCGCGAAAATCCGTCAGCGGGCTGAAGTCTTCGGCCAGTGCCTGGCAGGCGCGCTCGATGCTCGCCTGGTTCCAGGGCTTGCCAAGCAGCGCCGCCTCGCAGGCACGGGCACGCTTGGGGATCGCTGCCATGCCGCCGAAGGCGATGCGCACGCCACCGACCACGCCGTTCTCGATGTTCAGGTTGAACGCTGCGCAGACCGCAGAAATGTCATCGTCCAGGCGCTTGGACACCTTGTAGGCGCGGAACGTCCACTCGTTGCTGGCGCGCGGCACCAGGATCTTCTCGATGAACTCGCTGTCCTGGCGGGCCGTGATGCGGTAGTCGATGAAATAGTCTTCCAGCGCCAGGGTGCGCTGGCGATCGCCCTGGCGCAGGACGATCTGTGCGTTCAGGGCGATCAGCAGGGGCGGCGAGTCGCCGATCGGCGAGGCGTTGCCGATGTTGCCGCCCAGGGTGCCCTGGTTGCGGATCTGCAGCGAGGCGAAGCGGTGCAGCAGGGCACCGAAGTCGGGATATTCCTCGTTCAGCGCGCCATAGCAGTCGGTGAGCGGGGTGGCGGCGCCGATTTCCAGGTGGCTGCTGGTCTTGTCGATGCGCTTGAGCTCGGCGACATGGCCGACATAGATCATCACGGGCAGGGTCTTGTGGAACTGGGTGACTTCCAGTGCCAGGTCGGTGCCGCCGGCGAGCAGGCGTGCTTCGGGGTGCGAACTGTACAGGTCGGCCAGGTCGGCGACGGTCAGCGGGACCAGGCAGCGCTTGTCGCCACTGTTGAGCTCGCCGGTCTGCTGCGGGGCGATGGCCTTGAGGCGGGCGATGGTCTGCGCCTGCTGCGCGTCGAACTGGTCCTGGCAGGGGCGGGCGCAACTCTGCTCGGCGGCATCGAGGATCGGCCGGTAGCCGGTGCAGCGGCACAGGTTGCCGGCCAGGGCTTCCTGGGCCTGGTGCAGGTCGTGGCCGCTGCTGTTCTTCTGCAGGGCGAACAGCGACATGACGAAGCCAGGGGTGCAGAAGCCGCATTGCGAGCCGTGGCAGTCGGCCATGGCCTTTTGCACGCTGTGCAGCTCGCCCTGGTGCTTGAGGCCCTCGACACTGATCAGTTGCTTGCCGTGCAAGGAGGAAACGAACGTCAGGCAAGAGTTGAGGCTGCGATAACGCAGGGCCGGCTGGCCCAGGTCATCCTGGGTCAGTTCGCCCACGACCACGGTGCAGGCGCCGCAGTCGCCGCTGGCGCAGCCTTCCTTGGTGCCGGGTTTGCCCAGGTGCTCGCGCAGGTACTGCAGCACCGTCATGTTCGGGTCCAGGGCGTGCTCGTTGCGCAGCTCCTGGTTGACGAGAAACTGGATCACGGGGAAGGCCTCGTAATGGTTTTATTGTTGTTGGGCGGACTCTAAGCAAGGGCTGACCTTGAGGTCAATATTTTTCTGACTCAAAGGTCAAGATTTTACCCGCGCCGGGTTCTGGCCACCCAACCCTGCCTTTTTACAAGCATAGATCGCGCCGGGCACTGCGACTGACTGACAGGTCGCACAAAGCCTCGTGTGCCGCTGCGCGCAAGCCCGGCGAGTGCGCTACAATCGCGCCTTTGTGCCCTGTTTTCGATTCCGAAGGAAAATCATGACGTTCAAGGCGCCGGACAGCCTCTCCGAGCAAATTGCCCACTACCTGGCCGAGCGGATCATCCGCGGCGAGCTCGCACCCGGCGAGCGCATCCAGGAGCAGAAGGTCACCCAGGCCCTGAATGTCAGTCGCGGCTCGGTACGCGAGGCGCTGCTGATACTTGAACGTCGTCATCTGGTGGCGATCCTGCCGCGCCGTGGTGCCCATGTCACCGAACTCGACGAGCACAGTGTGCGCAGCCTGTGCAGCCTCATGGGCGAGCTGTACATCCTGCTGGGCAACGCCGTCGCCCAGCAGTGGCGCAGCGAGACCGACCTGCTGCCGTTCCTGGAGATCCAGCAGCGCCTGCACGAGGCCCGCAGTAACCTGGACATCAAGGCGTTCGTCGCCGAAAGTTTCGCCGTCATGCGCGCCGCCTTCCCCTTCGCAGCCAACCCTTACCTGCAGGAGACCGTGGAGAACCTGCAGCCGGCCATGAGCCGCGCCTACTACCTGGCACTGGATCAGCGCCAGGCCAGCATGGACGATTACCTCGACCTGTTCGCCCGCCTGCTGGAGGCGGTGCTGCTGCGCGACCTGCCGCGTATCCGCGAGGTGCTGATCGCCTATTGTCAACGCAGCTGCGAGCTGGTGTTGGCCGCGCTGGTGCGGGCCTGACCGATGCGCCTCAAGTGCATTCGCCTGGCCGGGTTCAAGTCGTTCGTCGACCCCACCACGGTCAATTTCCCCAGCAACATGGCGGCGGTGGTCGGGCCCAACGGCTGCGGCAAATCCAACATCATCGATGCCGTACGCTGGGTGATGGGCGAAAGCTCGGCGAAGAACCTGCGTGGCGAGTCGATGACCGACGTCATCTTCAACGGCTCCTCCGGGCGCAAGCCGGTGAGCCAGGCGAGCATCGAGCTGGTGTTCGACAACAGCGACAGCACCCTGGTCGGTGAATACGCCGCCTATGCCGAGATCTCCATCCGTCGCAAGGTGACCCGCGACGCGCAGAACACCTACTACCTCAACGGCACCAAGTGCCGCCGCCGTGATATCACCGATATCTTCCTGGGCACCGGCCTTGGCCCGCGCAGTTACTCGATCATCGAACAGGGCATGATCTCCAAGCTGATCGAGGCCAAGCCCGAGGAGCTGCGCAACTTCATCGAGGAAGCGGCGGGCATCTCCAAGTACAAGGAGCGGCGCCGCGAGACCGAGAACCGCATCCGCCGCACCCAGGAGAACCTGGCGCGCCTGACCGACCTGCGCGAAGAGCTGGAGCGCCAGCTCGAACGCCTGCATCGCCAGGCCCAGGCCGCCGAGAAATACCGCGAATACAAGGCCCAGGAGCGCCAACTCAAGGCGCGCTTGTCGGCACTGCGCTGGCGTGCACTGGATGAGCGCGTGCGTCAGCGCGAAAGCATCATCGGTGACCAGGAGGTGGCCTTCGAGGCGCTGGTGGCCGAGCAGCGCAACGCCGATGCCAGCATCGAACGCCTGCGCGACGGGCACCATGAGCTGTCCGAACGCTTCAACCAGGTGCAGGGGCGCTTCTATTCCGTAGCGGGCGATATCGCCCGGGTCGAGCAGAGCATCCAGCACGGCCAGCAGCGTCTGCGCCAGTTGCAGGATGATCTCAAGGAAGCCGAGCGCACGCGCCTGGAAACAGAGTCGCACCTGGGCCACGACCGCACCTTGCTGGCGACCCTGGCCGAGGATCTGGCGATGCTCGAGCCCGAGCAGGAAATGACCCTCGCCGCTGCCGAAGAGTCCGCTGCGACGCTTGAAGAGGCTGAGCTGGGCATGCATGGCTGGCAGGCCCAGTGGGATGATTTCAACACCCGCTCCGCCGAGCCGCGGCGTCAGGCCGAGGTCCAGCAGGCACGCCTGCAGCAACTGGAGGGCAGCCTGGAGCGTCTGGCCGAGCGCCAGCGCAAGCTGAGTGAAGAGAACCAGCAACTGGGCGCCGATCCCCAGGACGCCGCCATGCTCGAACTGTCGGAGCGGGTGGCGGGCAGCGAGTTGCAGCTCGAAGCGTTGCAGTTGCAGGAACAGCAGGTGGTCGAGCGGCTTGAGGCTGTGCGCGAGCAACTGCAGCAGGCGACCCAGGCCCAGCAGCAACAGCAGGGTGAATTGCAGCGCCTGGGCGGGCGTCTGGCATCACTGGAGGCCCTGCAGCAAGCGGCTCTCGAACCCGGCAGTGGCGCGGCTGAATGGCTGCAGGGGCAGGGCTTGGGCAGCCGTCCGCGCCTGGCTGAAGGGCTGCGTGTGGAGCCCGGCTGGGAGCTGGCGGTGGAGACCGTACTGGGTGCCGACCTGCAGGCGGTGCTGGTGGACGATTTTGCTGCACTTGATTTTGCCGCCCTGGAGCAGGGCGACCTGCGCCTGCTGCAGGCGAGCGGCGAGGGTGCGCGCCTGCCCGGCAGCCTGCTGGACAAGGTCGACGGACGCATCGATCTGGCACCCTGGCTCGGCCAGGTCAAGCCGGTCGAATCCCTGGAGCAGGCCCTGGCCCTGCGCGCCACGCTTGGAGAGGGACACAGCCTGGTCAGCCGCGATGGCTACTGGGTCGGTCGGCATTTCCTGCGAGTCAGCCGTGGTGGCGAGTCCCAGGGCGGTGTTTTGGCGCGCGGGCAGGAGATCGAGCGCCTCGGCCACGAGCAACTCGAGCACGAGGCATTGCTCGAACAGCTCACGCAGCAACTGGAAAGCCTTCGCGAGCAACAGCTCGACCAGGAAGAACAGCGCGAGCAACTGCGTCGCCGCAGCCAGGACGAAAGTCGCCAGCTTGGCGAACTGAAGGCGAGCCTGTCTGCCGGGCGTGCTCGTGCCGAGCAGTTGGAGTTGCGCCGTCGTCGCCTGCAGGAAGAACTGGCCGAACTCCAGGAGCAACGCGCCCTGGAGCATGAGCAACTGGGCGAAGCACGCCTGGTGCTGCAGGAAGCCCTGGACCTCATGGCCCAGGACACCGAGCAGCGCGAACAGTTGATGGCCCGTCGCGACACCCTGCGCGAAACCCTCGACCGCGTCCGCCAGGAGGCCCGTCAGCACAAGGACCACGCCCACCAGTTGGCAGTGCGCCTGGGTTCCCTGCGTGCCCAGCACGACTCCACGCGCCAGGCCCTGGAGCGTCTTGAGCAGCAGGCCGCGCGTCTGAGCGAGCGCCAGGAGCAGTTGAGCCTCAACCTCGAAGAGGGCGAGGCGCCGCTGGAAGAGTTGCGTCTGAAGCTCGAAGAGCTGCTCGAGCGGCGCATGAGTGTCGACGAGGAAATGCGCCAGGCGCGCCTGCACATGGACGAGGCCGATCGCGAGCTGCGCGACGTCGAAAAGCGCCGTGCCCAGGCTGAACAGCAGGCCCAGTTGTTGCGCGGGCAACTGGAGCAGTCACGCCTGGAGTCCCAGGGCCTGGATGTGCGGCGCAAGACCCTGCAAGAGCAACTGCTTGCCGACGGTTACGACCTGCAGGGTGTGCTCGCCACGCTCGAGCCCGAGGCCAGCGAGCAGGGGACCGAGCAGGAGTTGGAGCAGACCGAAGCGCGGATCCAGCGCCTGGGCGCGATCAACCTGGCGGCAATCGAGGAGTACGAGCAGCAGTCCGAGCGCAAGCGCTATCTCGATGCCCAGAACGCTGACCTGGTCGAGGCGCTGGAGACGCTCGAGAACGTCATCCGCAAGATCGACAAGGAAACCCGAAACCGTTTCAAGGATACCTTTGATCAGATAAACGCCGGATTGCAGGCACTTTTCCCAAAAGTTTTCGGTGGCGGCAGCGCTTATCTGGAACTGACGGGCGAAGATCTACTCGATACAGGGGTGACGATCATGGCGCGCCCGCCGGGCAAGAAGAACAGCACCATCCATTTGCTGTCCGGCGGCGAGAAGGCACTGACCGCATTGGCGCTGGTGTTCGCCATCTTCAAGCTGAACCCGGCACCGTTCTGCATGCTCGACGAAGTCGATGCGCCGCTGGACGATGCCAACGTCGGGCGTTACGCCCGGTTGGTGAAGGAAATGAGCGAGACCGTGCAGTTCATCTACATTACGCATAACAAGATTGCCATGGAAATGGCCGATCAATTGATGGGGGTCACCATGCATGAGCCCGGTTGTTCACGTCTTGTTGCAGTTGATGTGGAGGAGGCCATGGCCATGGTTGACGCCTGATGCGCGAAGATTGGGCGATATCTGTAGGCAAATGCGCCTTGCATGTGCGACAGACGGTGTAAAGTTGTCTTTGGTCGTGCTAGCTTAATGTCACTCGTTTTTTGCGTGGGTAAAACGCCTGTCAGAACATAGAGTTGGCGCCACGTGTTAAAGGGCTTTGAAGCCTTTGTTTTCAAGCATATTTTTATAGAGGCACGGGATTACATGGAAATCGGTCTGCGCGAGTGGCTGATCGTCATCGGCATCATTGTCATCGCCGGTATTCTTTTCGACGGCTGGCGCCGCATGCGCGGCGGCAAGGGCAAGTTGAAGTTCCGCCTGGATCGTAGCTATTCCAACCTCCCGGACGACGAGGGCAGTGCCGAGGTGCTTGGCCCTGCGCGCGTCCTGGACACGCACAAAGAGCCGGAGCTGGACGAAACCGACCTGCCGTCGATGAGCGCTCCGGCCCGGGAACGCGAGCGCGAGCCAAAGCCGGCCAAGGCGCCCAAGCGTGGCAAGCGTGCTGCTGCCGAGTCGCAGCAGGGCGACCTGAACCTGGTCGCTGAACCGCGCGAGCCGGACCTGTTCGCCGACAGCGATGACGACTTCAGTGCCGACAACAACCGCAACAGCGGTTTCGCCACGAGCAACAACGCCGCCAAGGAGTTGCCTCCGGTCGAAGAGGTGCTGGTGATCAGCGTCATCTCCCGTGACGAAGGTGGCTTCAAGGGCCCGGCGTTGCTGCAGAACATCCTGGAAAGCGGCCTGCGTTTCGGCGAGATGGACATCTTCCATCGCCACGAGAGCATGGCCGGTCACGGCGAGGTGCTGTTCTCCATGGCCAACGCGGTCAAGCCAGGCATATTCGACCTGGATGACATCGACCATTTCAGCACCCGTGCGGTCAGCTTCTTCCTTGGCCTGCCCGGCCCACGTCATCCGAAGCAGGCCTTCGACGTGATGGTTGCCGCCGCGCGCAAGCTGGCCCATGAGCTCGACGGTGAGCTCAAGGATGACCAGCGCAGCGTACTGACCGCGCAGACCATCGAGCACTACCGCCAGCGTATCGTCGAGTTCGAGCGCCGTGCGCTGACCCAGAAGCGCTGATAGATCCAGACTCAAGAGCAGCCCATGGGGATTGCTGGTCGGTTCGGCAGATGTCGTTGCCTGTGCCGGCCCCATTGCCGGACAAGCCGGACGCCGCACCGCCGCTCCCACAGA
>NZ_JBNFMU010000114.1:0-40836 GCF_049942315.1 Pseudomonas wayambapalatensis | reverse complement strand
CCCAGAAGCCGGTGAACAGCGCGGCAATGGCCAGAACAACCACCAGGTTGAGACCGAATTTGCGTGATGACATAGGTGATTCAGTTTCCGAGGAAGGGAGCGGGAAGCGAGCGCCGTGGATCCCGCTCTGTTGTCGTCCAGATCTGCTTGTTTGATAAGACATTAAAGCAGGATTGGTAGGCTGTTTCCTAATGAACGCGCGCTGCGCGAAGAGGAGCATCATGTCGACAAGCCCTCACCGGCGTGTCCGCATGGCATATAATGCGCGCCGGTTTTTTCGGGGTATGAACATGAGCACAGAAGATCCACGCTTTGCCGGTGTCGCCCGGCTGTACGGCGATGACGGCCTGCAACGTCTGCGCCAGGCCCACGTGGCGGTCGTCGGCATTGGCGGTGTGGGTTCCTGGGTGGCAGAAGCCCTGGCGCGCAGTGGCGTGGGCGAAATCAGCCTGTTCGATCTGGACGATGTCTGCGTCAGCAACACCAATCGCCAGGCCCATGCGCTGGAGGGGCAGGTGGGGCGCTCGAAGGTCGAGGTCATGGCCGAGCGCCTGCGCGCGATCAATCCGGCCTGCACCGTGCATGCGGTAGCTGACTTCGTCACCCGTGACACCATGCTCGAATACATCACCGAGTCGCTGGATTGTGTGATCGATTGCATCGACAGCGTGCAGGCCAAGGCCGCGCTGATCGCCTGGTGCCGGCGGCGCAAGATTGCGATTGTCACCACCGGGGGGGCGGGCGGACAGATCGATCCGACCCAGATCCAGATTGGCGACCTCAACAAGACCTTCAACGACCCACTGGCGTCGCGGGTACGTTCCACCTTGCGCCGGGACTACAACTTCTCGCGCAATGTCAGCCGCAATTATGGTGTGCCTTGCGTGTTCTCCAGCGAACAACTGCGCTACCCCAAGGGGGATGGCAGTGTGTGCCTGCAGAAGAGTTTCGTGGGAGAAGGCGTGCGCCTGGATTGTTCGGGGGGCTTCGGCGCGGTGATGATGGTGACCGCGACCTTCGGCATGGTGGCCGTGAGCAAGGCCGTGGAGAAGCTGGTGGCTGGCGCGCGGCGGCCGTCGGAGCGGGTCAAGGCGCAATAAGCGCCAAGCAGGCGCTTTCGACTCAAGGGCTGGTTACCAACTCCGCCATCTGTAGCAACACCGCATGCAGCCCATTGCTGCGTGAGGGCGAAAGCTGTCGCTCCAGTCCAAGTTGCGTAAACCACTCGCGCAGGTCCAGCCCGGCCAGATCGTCGCTGCCCAGCCCCTGCACCCGCACCAGCAGCAACGCCAGCAGGCCGCGCAGCAGCCGGGCATCGCTGGTTGCCTTGAAGCGCCACTGTCCGTCGACCTGCACAGCCACCAGCCAGACCAGGCTTTCACAGCCATGCACGCGGTTGGCGTCGGTCTTGTCAGACTCGTCCAGTGGCTCCAGGCGATCACCCATCTGCATCAACAGGCGCGCACGCTGCTCCCAGCCTTTTGCCTGGGTGAAGGTGTCCAGCGCCTGCTGGGCTGCTTCGGGCAGGCTCACCGCAGCAGCTCCAGACCCTGGTCGAGCGCATCGAAGAAGCGCTGCAGGTCGTCGCTGTCGTTGTACAGCCCCAGCGAAACGCGGATCGCGCCTTCCAGCCCAAGCCCCTTGAGCAATGGCATGGCGCAATGGTGCCCGGCGCGCACTGCGATCCCTTGTTCGGTCAGCAGGTGGGCGATATCGGCGTTGTGCACGCCGTCGATGACGAAGCTGGCCAGTGCGCTCTGTGGGGTGCCGAGGATGCGCACGCCTTCGCGGTCGGCCAGGCCGCGCACCAGGTGCTGGTGCAGGCTGGTTTCGTGGGCCGCCACGGCCGCAGGATCGAGGCTGGCGAGGTAGTCGAGGGTCGCGCCCAGGCCGATCACGCTGGCGATCGGCGGCGTACCCGCCTCGAAGCCCAGTGGCGCGGGACGAAAGCTTGACTCATGGTAGTCGGCCAGTTGCACCATCTCACCGCCGAACTGCCAGTGTCGCAGCCGTGCCAAGGCCTCTGTGCGGCCATAGAGCGCGCCAACCCCGTCCGGGCCATACAACTTGTGGCTGGAAAACACGTAGAAATCGCAGCCCAATTGCTGCACGTCGTGGCGGCCATGAACCACGCCCTGGGCGCCATCGACCACGCTCAAAGCGCCTTGGGCGCGGGCATGAGCAAGCAGCGCAGGCAATGGCTGCCAGGTGCCGAGCACGTTGGACAACTGGCTCAGCGCGACCAGGCGTGTGCGCGGCCCGATCAGTTGCAAGGCGTGCTCGAGGTCGATCCGGCCATGCTCGTCCAGCGGCAGCACCACCAGACGCAGATTGCGGCGCTGCGCCAATTGTTGCCAGGGCAGCAGGTTGGCGTGGTGCTCCAGTGCGCTGACGGCGATTTCGTCGCCGGCTTCGAAGCCATGCTCCAGACCGTAGGCCAGCAGGTTGAGCGCCGAGGTGGCGCCGTGGGTGAAGATGATCTGCCGGGAGTCAACGGCGTTGAGCCAGGTGGCAACCTTGTCGCGGCTGGTCTCGAATGCCTGGGTCGCCAGCGCACCGGGCAGGTGCTGGGCGCGGTGCACATTGGCTGCACCATGGCTGTAGTAGTGGCTCAGGGCGTCAAGCAGGGCCTGGGGTTTCTGCGTTGTGGCGGCGCTGTCCAGGTAGGTCTGACGCTGCCGTTGCAGGGCGGTGATGGCGGGAAAGTCGGCACGCCAGGGGGAGGGCTGGAACATGATCGCGGGGCCTGGAATGAAAATCGGGTCTGGCTTAGTGCCAGACCCGATCTTAACATCTCAAGCACCGAGCGTCCGCTGATCGCGGGCAAGCCCGCTCTTGCAGCGGCTTGCAAAGTGCTCAGTTGTGCGCGTGCAGCGCCTCGTTCAGCTCGATGGCCGACTTGTGGGTCTTGCACTCCACCGCACCGTTGAGCGAGTTGCGGCGGAACAGCAGGTCGGTCTGGCCGGCCAGGTCACGGGCCTTGACCACCTTGACCAGCTCATTGTGCTCGTCGAGCAGGTTCACCTTGGTGCCAGCGGTGATGTACAGGCCGGCTTCGACGGTGTTGCGGTCGCCCAGGGGGATACCGATACCGGCGTTGGCGCCGATCAGGCACCCTTCACCAACCTTGATGACGATGTTGCCGCCACCGGACAGGGTGCCCATGGTCGAGCAGCCGCCGCCCAGGTCCGAGCCCTTGCCGACGAACACGCCGGCCGAGACGCGGCCTTCGATCATGCCCGGGCCTTCGGTGCCAGCGTTAAAGTTGACGAAGCCTTCGTGCATGATGGTGGTGCCTTCGCCGATGTAGGCGCCCAGGCGCACACGGGCGGTGTCGGCGATACGCACGCCGCTCGGGACCACGTAGTCGGTCATCTTCGGGAACTTGTCCACCGAGAACACTTCCAGCAGCTCGCCCTTCAGGCGTGCTTCCAGTTGCTGCTCGGCCAGTTCGGCCAGGTCGATGGCGCCCTGGTTGGTCCAGGCCACGTTCGGCAGCAGTGGGAAGATGCCGGCCAGGGAAACACCGTGCGGCTTGACCAGGCGGTGCGACAGCAGGTGCAGCTTGAGGTAGGCCTCGGGGGTGGAGGTCAGCGCACCGTCTTCGGCGAGCAGGGTGGCGACCAGTGGCTTGTGGCTTTCGGCCAGGCGGGTCAGCAGTGCGTGCTGGATGGCATCCACGCCCTTGACCGCGTCGGCGAGCTGGGCGGCCTGGGCCGGGCTGAAGGCGATCGCCTGGTTGCCGCCTTCGTAGCCGAGGATCGGGGTGATGGCCGCGACCAGCTCGCTGGACGGGTTGAGCAGGGGCTGAGCGTAGAAGACTTCCAGCCAGGTGCCCTGGCGGTTCTGGGTGCCGACACCGAAGGCCAGGCTGAACAGAGTGGTGGACATGCGGTTACCTCGTACTGAAATGGATTGACAACGGGCGGCTCACTGCAGGGCGGCCGCGTACAGATCCGGTTTGAAACCCACCAGGGTCTTGTCGCCGAGGTCGAGGACCGGGCGCTTGATCATCGACGGCTGGGCGAGCATCAGCTCGACGGCCTTGGCCTGGTCAAGGTCGGCCTTTTGCGCGTCGTCGAGCTTGCGGAATGTGGTGCCGGCGCGGTTGAGGATCTTTTCCCAACCGTGTTCGTCGCACCAGCGGTTCAGGCTGTCACGGTCGATGCCCTGGGTCTTGTAGTCGTGGAAGTCGTAGCCGATGGCTTTTTCCTCGAGCCAGGTACGCGCTTTCTTCATCGTGTCGCAGGCCTTGATGCCGTAGAGAATGTAAGCCATTGAACGTCAAGGGTCGTCGGAGCTTTCCGGGCCGACCCCGCAACTCCTCGAAAATTGGGGTGGGCAGGATTATGCGGTAACTCTCGGCACGGCGCCACGGCTGTGGCGCCGGCTTCTGACCGACGAGTTTTCAGCCTTTGTCGAGCAACTGCCCGGACTTGATGAAATTCACCCCGGCGTGCTGCATCTTGCTCATTGCATTTTCCAGCGAGCCGTCTTTGTCGATGGCGCGGCAGGCGTCCAGCACTACATAGGTGGTGAAGCGTTCGCGCCGTGCGTGCAGGGCAGTCCAGGCCACGCAGAAATCCAGGGCAAGGCCCACCACGTAGACGCTGGTGACCGCTTTTTCACGCAGGTAGCCGGCGAGGCCGGTGGTGGTCTTCTGGTCGGCTTCAAAGAAGGCCGAGTAGCTGTCTACCAGCGGGTTGCCGCCCTTGCGCACGATCAACTGGGCGTGGGGCAGGTCTACCTTGGGGTGGAATTCCGCACCCTGGCTGCCCTGCACGCAGTGATCCGGCCAAAGCACCTGGGGGCCGTAGGGCAGTTCGATGATGTCGTAGGGGTTCTTGCCGGGATGGCTGGAAGCGAAGGAGATATGTCCGGCGGGATGCCAGTCCTGGGCCTGGACCACAGTGCGGAAATTCACGGCGATCTGGTTGACCAGCGGCACGATCTCGTCGCCGCGGGGCACCTCCAGGGCGCCGCCGGGGGTGAAGTCATTCTGGATATCGATCACGAGCAGCGCGCGATCGGGGCTATCTTTGCTGATTGTGTGGTTGCTCGGTGCAGTACTCATCGAAAGGCCTTCCTTGTTGTGACGATGGTGGGGTTATAACAGCGGTTTCTGAATCAGCTGTTTGTGTAGCATGGTGTTACATCTTCTCCGGCGACTTGCGACTTAGGTGCAGCAGTTCGTTGGCGGCTTGGCTCGTTACTATATGTGTCCAGTTACCGACGGCGTTGTCCAAGGCGACCAGAACCGCTTTTGAATCGAAAAGGGAAACACGCCACATGCAGTCAGCTTATACCGTTCTTATCCTGCTGATGCTGGTCAGTGTCTCCAAGCTGGTGGGGCGGATGATCCCGCTGCCCCTGCCACTGGTGCAGATCGGCGCTGGAGCGCTGCTGGCCTGGCCAACACTCGGCCTGCACGTGGCCCTGGATCCCGAGTTGTTCCTGTTCCTGTTCCTGCCACCGTTGCTGTTCGCCGATGGCTGGCGTATCCCCAAGCGCGAGCTATGGCGCATTCGTGGCCCGGTGGTGGCCTTGGCCGTGGGGCTGGTGCTGTTCACCGTGGTGGGAGCGGGGTACTTCATCCACTGGATCCTGCCAAGCATTCCACTGCCGGTAGCGTTCGCCCTGGCTGCGGTGCTCTCGCCCACTGATGCGGTGGCAGTTTCGGCGATTACCCAGGATCGCCTGCCAACACCCTTGATGCACATGCTCCAGGGCGAAGCGCTGATGAACGATGCTTCGGGCCTGGTGACGTTCAAGTTCGCATTGGCGGCAGCCATTACCGGGGTGTTTTCGTTGACCGATGCCAGCCTGACGTTCGTGCTGGTGGCCATCGGCGGGCTTGCGGTCGGGGTGGGACTGAGCTGGTTGGTGGGGCGCCTGCGTGCCTGGATGATCGCTCGGGGCTGGGACGATCCGGCGACGCATGTGGTGTTCATGCTGCTGTTGCCCTTTGCCGCCTACGTGCTGGCCGAACGGCTCGGTGTCTCGGGCATTCTCTCGGCGGTGGCGGCAGGGATGATGCAGAGCTGGCTCGACCTGTTGCCGCGCCAGACCAGTACGCGCCTGCTCAATCGCAGCGTCTGGTCGCTGCTGGAGTTCGCCTTCAATGGCCTGATCTTCCTGCTGCTGGGCTTGCAACTGCCCGACATCATCAAGGCAGTGGTCAGCCATGAAACGTCGTTGTGGCCGACCCTGGCCTGGCGCTGCCTCGATGTGGTGGCGATCTTCGTGGCGTTGGTGCTGCTGCGGTTCGTCTGGGTACAAAGCGTGTGGCGCGCTATCGGCGTGGTGCGCCGCTGGCGCGGTAAGTCGGCGCTGGTGCTGATGCCCAGCGCACGTTCGTGCTGGCTGTTGACCCTGGGCGGCGTGCGCGGGGCCGTGACCTTGGCGGGTGTGATGTCGGTGCCCTTGCTGATCGGGGCCGGCCAGGCGTTCCCGGAGCGTGATCTGCTGATCTTCATTGCCGCCGGGGTGATCCTGCTGTCGCTGATCAGTGCCTGCATCGCCCTGCCGATGCTGTTGCGCGGGGTGACCAAGAGCCCGGACGAACGCCTGCATCAGGAAGTACAGGAAGCCTGGAGACGCACCGCGGAAGCCGCTATCCATGCACTGGAGGCCGAGGAGGTCATCGATGCCAATGCCCCGCAGGATGCCGCCCAGGCGACGCTGGCGACCGAGTTGAAGGCGCGCCTGATGGCGGAATACCGGGATGAGCTGGACAGTTACAACGACAGCGCCGAAGCGCGTGCGCTGGCCGAGCAGATGGATCTTCTGGAGCGCCGTTTGCGCTTGCGTGCATTGCGCGCACAGCGGCTGGAGCTGTACAGCCTGCATCGCCAGCACCTGGTGGGGGATGAAGTAGTGCGCCAGGTGCTGGGTGAACTGGACATGAGCGAGGCGAACCTGGGGCAGGTTCGTTAGCGTCAGTCGTGTGGGTAGGCCAGGCGCATCATCTCGAGGTCTTTCGCACTGAGCTCCGTATTCTGGACTACCTCGGATCCATCCAAGGTCATCCAGGCCGCAATCGGGTAATGCATTATAGAGAGCGGATCGTACTGGGTTTTGATCAGTTCGTTGTCGGGCCGTTTGTTCAGGTAAGTCTCCCTGATGTCTTGCTCTGACCAGTCATCCGATTGCTTGGCAGCTTCGAATAGAGCCGGCTCGTTCCAGGGGATGGTGGCATCGGGGTGTAGCTGTTCATGTTCGAATCCTAGTGCATGGCCGAACTCGTGTAACACGGTGGATTTGAATGATTCATCCCCCGGTATGACATTCAGCGACATGGTGTAGTCTTCACTAGCCAGTGCATCGGTGCCGATGTCTGATTCGTTGTGCTCTGCATGTTCGCCTGTGAGGATCCTGATCTGGGCATGTTTGTCATCATCTTCTGACAGATCAAGCTCCAGGTTGGCGCCGGAAAGATCCACCCACTGGCAAGCCAGTTCGAAGATCGACATCTTGAGCTTTCTGTCCGGAGCACCGAGAGACGAGATCCACAAAGTACGACCGGGTGCCCATAGTCGGCCGGTCTCGATCAGTCCGCGCTTTTTTCGACCGCCGTTGCTCTGGCCCCTGTTGCGGGGGTTCTCGGTAACGGCCAGATCATGGGAGAGCTGCTGATCGATGCGGTGGCGAGTACGGAGTGAGGCGAGTGTATACATCGGAGAGTTCCTGGTGTGGTTGGAACTCAGGATGATCTGCGACCGATCAAGCTACGTGGCATTACATAAGTCTGTGCGGTGACACGCGTTCAGGCATCCCAGCGCCCGAGTGCCGTTAGATAGTTACCTAGGGGCTGACATCGACGCCAGCCCCAAGGGGAGAGGCATTTCAGCGCCCTGCGAGGAACCCGCGAATCCGCTCGGCCGCCTCGATGCACTCGGCCAGAGGCGCAACCAGCGCCATGCGCACGCGTCCTGCGCCCGGATTGACGCCATCCACTTCACGCGACAGATACGAGCCCGGCACAACGGTCACGTGCTCGGCTTCGAACAGGTCACGGGTAAAATCAGCGTCGCTGCCCGGCACCTTGGCCCACAGATAGAAGCTGCCATCCGGGCGTTGCACGTCCATCACCGGTTGCAGGATCTCGAGCACGGCATCGTACTTGGCGCGGTACTGGTCGCGGTTTGCGCGCACATGGGCTTCGTCCTGCCAGGCGGCGACGCTGGCCAGTTGCGTCTGCACCGGCATGGCGCAACCGTGGTAGGTGCGGTACAGCAGGAATGGCTTGATGATCTCGGCATCGCCAGCGACGAAGCCCGAACGCAGACCCGGCAGGTTGGAGCGCTTGGACAGGCTGTGGAACACCACGCAGCGTTTGAAGTCGTTGCGGCCGAGCTCGGCGCAGGCGCTCAGCAGGCCTGGTGGTGGAGCGTCTTCGTCGAAGTACAGCTCGCTGTAGCACTCGTCGGCGGCAATCACGAAATCGTGCTCGTCGGCCAGGGCGATCAGCTTTTTCAGGGTGTCCATCGGCACCAGTGCGCCGGTGGGGTTGCCGGGGGAGCACAGGAACAGGATCTGGCATCGCTTCCAGATCTCGACCGGCACCGCGTCGAAATCAGGGTTGAAGCCGTTGTTTTCCAGGCAGGGCAGGTAGTGCGGAGTAGCTCCGGCCAGCAGCGCCGCGCCTTCGTAGATCTGGTAGAACGGGTTGGGGCTGACCACCAGGCCGTCGTCGGCGCGGTTGACCACCGTTTGCGTGAAGGCGAACAGCGCTTCACGGGTGCCATTGACCGGCAGGACATGCTGTTCGGCATCGAGCCAGCCAGCGGGCACGCCAAAACGGCGCTCGCACCATTGGACGATGGCCTGGCGCAGGGCCGGCAGGCCGAGGGTGCTGGGGTAGACCGCCAGTTTATCGAGGTTGTCGGCCAGGGCCTTGGCGACGAACGCCGGGGATTCATGCTTCGGCTCACCGATCGACAGGGCAATGGCGCGTTTGTCCGCGGCAGGTTTCACGCCGCCGAGCAGGGCGCGGAGCTTCTCGAAGGGATAGGGCTGAAGCTGGGTCAAGGCATGGTTCATCGGCGCAAGGTCTCGTAATCGTCAGAAGGTCACGCGGGTAGGGCTGATATCGCTGGACTGGCCGGCCTGCAACTGTTCGACGATGGCTTCCTGCAGGCGGCTGCACAGTTGCGGGTCGGAGAGCGGCTGGTTGTCGGCGTCGGTGATGAAGAACACGTCTTCCACGCGCTCGCCGAGGGTGGCGATCTTGGCGTTCTGCAGCGACAGGTCGAACTCCAGGAAGATCCGCCCCAGGCGCGCCAGCAGGCCGGGCCGGTCGGGTGCGGTGATTTCGAGGATGGTCACCGGGCGCTGGGCATCGTTGAGGATGGTCACCTGCGGCGCGAAGTTGAAGTGCTTGAGCTGGCGCGGCACGCGCCGCTGGATGATGGTCGGGTAATCCTCGGGATTGCGCAGTGCCTCGGTCAGCCCTTCGCGGATCTGCTTGACCCGCTGCGGGTTGTCGCCGATCGAGCCGCCGTCGTTGTCGAGCACGATGTAGGTGTCGAGGGTGAACTGGCTGCTGGAGGTGATGATGCGGGCGTCGTGGATGTTCAGGTTGAGCTGCGACATCGCCGCCACGGTCACGGCGAAGAAGTCGTGCTGGTCGGGCGCGTAGATGAAGATCTGCGTGCCGCCTTCGAACTCGCGCTGGGTGGTTTCCTTGATCAGCACCAGCGGGCCGCCATCGGCCGGCTGCTGGAGAATCGCATCGCTGTGCCAGGCCACATCGGCGGCGGTGTGCTTGAGGAAATAGTCGTCGCCCAGCTGCGACCAGAGTTGCTCCACATCGTCCGGGTCTGTGCCTTCGCGCACGAGGATGTCCAGCGCGGCGCTTTGTGTCTGGCGGATCTGCTCCTCGCGGTCCAGCGGGTTCTCAAGGCCCCGGCGCAGCGCGCGCTTGGCCTCGGTGTAGAGCTGGCGCAGCAGGCTGGCGCGCCAGGAGTTCCACAGGCTGGGGTTGGTGGCGTTGATGTCGGCCACGGTCAGCACGTAGAGGTAGTCCAGGCGGGTTTCGTCGCCGACGAACAGGGCGAAATCGTTGATCACCTGCGGGTCGGAGAGGTCCTTGCGCTGGGCGGTGGTGGACATCACCAGGTGGCTCTGCACCAGCCAGGCAATCAGCCGCGAGTCCCAGGCCGGTAGCTGATGGCGCTCGCAGAACGCCTGAGCATCCACCGCACCGAGCTCGGAGTGATCGCCCTGGCGACCCTTGCCGATGTCGTGATAAAGGCCGGCGAGGTAGATCAGCTCAGGCTTGGGCAGGCGTCCCATGAGCTTGCTGGCCAGCGGGAATTTCTCCGACACCGGGGTGTACTGCAGTTTGCGCAGGTGCTTTATGAGGTTGAGCGTGTGCGCATCGACCGTATAGATGTGGAACAGGTCATGCTGCATCTGTCCGACGATCAGGCCGAATTCCGGCAGGTAGCGACCGAGGATGCCATAGCGGTTCATGCGCCGCAGGTTGCGGTGGATGCCGATCTCGCACTTGAACAGCTCGATGAACAGGCTGGTGTTGCGGATATCGTTGCGGAACTTGTCGTCGATCAGGTGCCGATGTTCACGCAGAAGGCGCACGGTGTCGGCGCGTACGCCCTTGATCTCCGGATGCTGGGCCATCAGCACGAAGATCTCCAGCATGGCGAACGGGGTGCGTTTGAAGACGTTCGGGTTGACCGCCTCTATATAGCCGTCATGCAGGCGAAAGCGCGAGTTCAGCGGCTGGGTGCTGCCATTGTCGTCGGCGAGGATCACTTCCTCGAAGTGCTGGATGATCAGGTCGCAGAGCTGGCTGATGCTCATCACCACCCGGTAGTACTGCTGCATGAACTGCTCGATGGCGCGCTTGGGGTTCTCGTCGCTGTAACCGAGCAGCGCCGCGATACTGCGCTGGTGGTCGAACAGCAGGCGGTCTTCGGCGCGTCCGGCGAGCATGTGCAGGGCGTAGCGCACGCGCCAGAGGAAGGCCTGCGACGAAGCCAGCAGGTCGTTCTCGCTTTCCAGCAGAAAACCTTCGCCAGCCAGCGCGTGCAGGTTGAGGGTGCCGTACTGGCGCCGGGCAACCCAGAGCACCGTCTGGATGTCGCGCAGGCCACCTGGCGAACCCTTGACGTTGGGCTCCAGGTTGTACTCGGTGTCGTTGTACTTGTGGTGCCGTGCCTTGAGCTCGGCACGCTTGGCCAGGAAGAACTCCTTGCTGGGCCACATGTGCGCGGTGCTGGTGACTTCCAGCATGCGCTCGCGCAGCGTCTCGGGGCCGGCGACGGTGCGGCTTTCCATCAGGTTGGTGATCACTGTTAGGTCGGCGCGCGCCTGCTCGGCGCATTCCTCGACGGTGCGCACGCTCTGACCGACTTCCAGGCCGATGTCCCACAGCAGTGTCAGGAAGCGCTCGATGGCGTCGCGATACTGCTCGTGTTCCGCCTGGTCGAGCAGGATCAGCAGGTCGATGTCCGACCAGGGGTGCAGCTCGCCGCGGCCGTAGCCGCCGACCGCGACCAGGGCGATGCCGTCCGGATTGCCCCAGTCGAACTGGTTCCAGGCCTGTTGCAGGATATTGTCGACGAACCAGGCGCGGTCCTCGATCAGGCGGCGGATCTCGACGCCTTCGCGAAAGCGTCTGTCGAAGACTTCTGCGGCCTGGCGCAGAGCCTTCTTGAAGGCGGGAATGGGGCTTGCCTTGAGCGCCAGTTCCGCCTGGAACTGGCCACGGTCGAACAGCTCTGGATCCACCTGGGGCATCGAGTCGCCTTCCTGAGTTGAATTACGCCGAGGTACGGGGAATGGTGTCGTCTTTGCGCAGGGTGAAGATTTCATAGCCCGTGGCGGTGACCACCAGCGTATGTTCCCACTGTGCCGAGAGCTTGCGATCCTTGGTGATGGCGGTCCAGCCATCGCCCAGCACCTTGGTGTCGGCCTTGCCCTGGTTGATCATCGGCTCGATGGTGAAGGTCATGCCTTCTTTCAGTTCCATGCCGGTGCCGGCCCTGCCGTAGTGCAGGATCTGCGGTTCTTCATGGAACACCTTGCCGATGCCATGGCCGCAGAACTCGCGAACCACCGAGAAACCGTTCTTTTCCGCGTGCTTCTGGATCACTTCGCCGATGTCGCCCAGGCGGCAGCCCGGCTTGATGAGCTCGATGGCCTTGTACAGGCACTCTTGGGTGACCTTGGACAGGCGCTCGGCCCAGGGCGCGACGGTGCCGACATGGAACATGCGGCTGGTGTCGCCGTGGTAGCCATCCTTGATCACCGTCACGTCGATGTTGATGGTGTCGCCATCCTTGAGCGGCTTTTCGTTGGGGATGCCGTGGCAGACCACATGGTTGATCGAGGTGCAGATCGACTTGGGGAAGCCCTTGTAGTTGAGCGGCGCCGGGATCGCCTGCTGGACGTTGACGATGTAGTCGTGGCACAGGCGGTCGAGTTCCTCGGTGGTCACGCCAGGCTTGACGTGCTCTTCGATCATTTCGAGGACTTCGGCGGCCAGGCGGCCGGCGATGCGCATCTTCTCGATGTCTTCTGCGGTCTTGATGGTGACGGTCATTACAGGCTCTCTACGGCGCCGGGCGGCGCACAACAAACGGGAAAGGCCGGATTCTAACAGAGCAGGGCGGCGTTCTGTGGGGAGAAAACCGCGGATCCGGTGGTCTATGGAGGGCATTCTGGCGCGATTGCCGGGCTGCTGCAAAAGCCACTGACGGATGAAGCACCTTGCGGGTTCCGTTCGTCTTCTGTCTGTGGTATAAAATGCGCCGCTTTCGGGGAGGTCCCCGTCAGCTCAAACCCACACACGTGTCGACACGATGGCCTGGGTGCCCGGGATCTTCGGATCCATGGGTTGGTCATTGGGATACGTGGAGGCCCAACCCGACTTATCAAGGAACTATCATGTCCCAAGTCAACATGCGCGATATGCTGAAGGCCGGTGTGCACTTCGGCCACCAGACCCGTTACTGGAACCCGAAAATGGGCAAGTACATTTTCGGCGCGCGCAACAAGATCCACATTATCAACCTGGAAAAAACCCTGCCGATGTTCAACGACGCTCTGTCGTTCGTAGAGCGCCTGGCCCAGGGCAAGAACAAGATCCTGTTCGTCGGCACCAAGCGTTCCGCTGGCAAACTGGTCGCCGAGCAAGCTGCTCGTTGCGGTTCGCCATACGTTGATCACCGCTGGTTGGGCGGCATGCTGACCAACTACAAGACCATCCGTGCTTCGATCAAGCGTCTGCGCGACCTGGAAACCCAGGCCGAAGATGGCACCTTCGCCAAGCTGACCAAGAAAGAAGCCCTGATGCGCTCGCGCGACCTGGAAAAACTGGATCGCAGCCTGGGTGGTATCAAGGACATGGGCGGTCTGCCTGATGCACTGTTCGTCATCGACGTCGATCACGAGCGCATTGCAATCACCGAAGCCAACAAGCTGGGCATCCCGGTCATCGGCGTTGTCGATACCAACAGCAGCCCGGAAGGCGTTGACTTCGTGATCCCAGGCAACGACGACGCAATCCGCGCCATCGAGCTGTACATGACTTCGATGGCTGACGCCGTCATCCGCGGTCGCAACAACGTTGCCGGCGGTACCGAAGTCTACGCTGAAGAAGCGGCGGCACCAGCTGCTGAGTAATTGACGCCTGGCGTCTACTTGGCACGCGAAAAGGGGGCTTGGCCCCCTTTTTGCCACCTGAAATCCTCCTGTCAGCAAGCACGCCGCATCATGCGTGGCGCTGGTGTGAAGACAGCGGATTTCCAGAATTGAACGCCCGTGATGAACGGGTGGAATGGTTGAAAAACTTTCCAAGAGGATTTTGAAATGGCAGCAATTACTGCAGCGCTGGTCAAAGAACTGCGCGAGCGTACCGGCGAAGGCATGATGGATTGCAAAAAGGCCCTGGAAAAGGCCGGCGGCGACATCGAGAAAGCCATTGACGACATGCGTGCCTCGGGCGCCATCAAGGCCGCCAAGAAGGCTGGCAACGTTGCCGCTGAAGGTGCTATCGCCGTCAAGACCGACGGTAAGGTCGCCGTTCTGCTGGAAGTGAACTCGCAGACCGACTTCCTGGCCCTGCAAGACGACTTCAAGACTTTCGTTGCCGAAAGCCTGGAAGAAGCCTTCGCCCAGAAGCTGACCGACGCCGCTCCGCTGATCGCTTCGCGTGAAGCCGCTCGTGAAGCCCTGGTCGCCAAGTGCGGCGAGAACGTCAACATCCGTCGTCTGGCTCGCGTCGAAGGCGACGTGGTCGGTGCCTACCTGCACGGCAACAAGATCGGCGCTGCCGTCGTTCTGAAAGGCGGTGACGTAGAGCTGGCCAAAAACATCGCCATGCACGTTGCAGCTTCGAACCCTGAGTTCCTGGATTCGTCGGAAATCTCCGCCGAGGCCATCGAGCGCGAGAAGGGCGTCTTCCTGCAGCTGAACGCCGACAAGATCGCTGGCAAGCCGGAAAACATCGTTGAGAACATGATCAACGGCCGTATCACCAAGTTCAAGGCAGAAGCCTCGCTGAAAGAGCAGGCCTTCGTCATGAACCCGGAAGTCAAGGTCGGCGATCTGGCCAAGAAAGCCGGTGCTGAAATCGTTTCCTTCACCTACTTCAAAGTTGGCGAAGGCATCGAGAAGCCGGTTGACGACTTCGCTGCCGAAGTTGCCGCCCAGGTCGCTGCCGCCAAGCAGTAAGACGGACTCGTCTGTCGCCCCGAAGAGGCTGCCCGCTCACGCGCGCAGCCTCTTTGTCAAAGCGCGCAAGGGTTTATCTGGCCCTGTGCGCTGGCACTGAAGCAGTGCCACGCTACAGTTAGCAGGCTGCACACAGCCCGCACGGAATTTTCTAAAAGTACGCCGCAGGAGAGACTCGCAATGGCTCAGCAGGTGAGTGGTCGCCAACCTCGCTATAAACGCATTTTGCTCAAACTTAGCGGCGAGGCCCTGATGGGCTCGGAAGACTTCGGGATCGACCCGAAGGTGCTGGACCGCATGGCCCTGGAAGTTGGCCAGCTGGTCGGTATCGGTGTCCAGGTCGGCCTGGTGATCGGTGGTGGTAACCTGTTCCGCGGCGCCGCGCTCAGTGCAGCCGGCATGGACCGCGTCACGGGCGACCACATGGGCATGCTGGCCACTGTAATGAACGCACTGGCCATGCGCGATGCGCTGGAGCGCTCGAACATCCCGGCACTGGTCATGTCTGCCATCTCCATGGTCGGCGTCACCGATCATTACGATCGTCGCAAAGCTATTCGCCACCTCAACTCCGGGGATGTGGTAATTTTCTCCGCCGGTACCGGCAATCCGTTCTTCACCACCGACTCCGCAGCCTGCCTGCGTGCCATCGAAATCGATGCCGACGTGGTGCTGAAGGCGACCAAGGTCGATGGTGTGTACACTGCCGACCCATTCAAGGATCCGCATGCCGAGAAGTTCGACCACCTCACCTACGACGAGGTGCTGGATCGCAAGCTCGGTGTCATGGACCTGACCGCAATCTGCCTGTGCCGCGACCACAAGATGCCATTGCGGGTATTCAACATGAACAAGCCTGGCGCCCTGCTGAACATCGTGGTGGGTGGCGCTGAAGGTACTTTGATCGAGGAAGGCGAAGCATGATCAACGACATCAAGAAAGACGCGCAGGAGCGCATGGGCAAGTCCCTCGAGGCGTTGGCCCGCAACCTGGCAGCGATCCGCACCGGTCGCGCCCACCCAAGCATCCTGGATGGCGTCAAGGTTCCGGCCTGGGGTAGCGAGATGCCGCTGAACCAGGTGGCCGCGATCACCGTCGAGGACGCCCGCACCCTCAAGATCGTCGCCCACGACAAGAACCTCAGCGCCGCGATCGAGAAGGCCATCCTGACCTCCGACCTGGGCCTGAACCCGTCGAGCGCCGGTACCACCATTCGCGTGCCGATGCCGGCCCTGACCGAAGAAACCCGCAAGGGCTACACCAAGCAGGCCAGCGGCGTTGCCGAGGATGCCAAGGTTGCCGTGCGCAACGTGCGTCGCGACGCATTGGCCGACCTGAAGAAGCTGACCAAGGACAAGGAAATCAGCGAAGACGAAGAGCGTCGTGCAGCTGACGAGATCCAGAAGCTGACCGACAAGTTCGTGGCAGACGTCGATGCTGCGTTCAAAGCCAAGGAAAAGGACCTGATGGCCGTCTGAGGCCAGGACTTTTTCATGGAAAAGACCAAGCAGGCGGCACCCTCGTCGGTGCCGCGTCACGTCGCTATCATCATGGACGGCAACAACCGCTGGGCGAAAAAGCGCCTGCTGCCTGGCGTTGCCGGGCACAAGGCCGGCGTCGATGCGGTGCGTGCGGTGATCGAAGTCTGTGCCGAGGCCAAGGTCGAAGTGCTCACGCTCTTCGCCTTCTCCAGCGAGAACTGGCAGCGTCCGGCCGATGAGGTGGGTGCGTTGATGGAGCTGTTCTTCTCGGCCTTGCGCCGCGAGGCTAAGCGCCTGAACGACAACAACATCTGCCTGCGCATCATCGGTGACCGCTCGCGCTTCCATCCGGAGCTACAGGCCGCGATGCGAGAAGCCGAAGCGCTGACCGCCGGCAACGATCGTTTCATCCTGCAGATCGCTGCCAACTATGGCGGTCAGTGGGATATCGCCCAGGCTGCCCAGCGCCTGGCGCGCGAAGTCCAGGCCGGCCATCTGCGCCCGGACGATATCACGCCCGGTCTGCTGCAGACCTGCCTTGCCACGGGTGACCTGCCGTTGCCCGACCTGTGCATTCGCACCGGCGGCGAACACCGCATCAGCAACTTCCTGTTGTGGCAGTTGGCCTACGCCGAGCTGTATTTCTCCGACCTGTACTGGCCGGACTTCAAACACGAGGCCATGCGTAATGCACTGGCCGATTTCGCTTCGCGCCAACGCCGCTTCGGTAAGACCAGCGAGCAGGTCGAGGCTGGAGCTCGTGCTTAATGCTTAAACAACGCATCATTACCGCGCTGATCCTGTTGCCGATCGCGCTGGGCGGTTTCTTCCTGCTCAACGGCGCGGATTTCGCCCTGTTCATCGGTTTCGTGGTGACCCTTGGTGCCTGGGAATGGGCGCGTCTGGCCGGGTTGATGGCCCAGCCATTGCGCATCGCCTATGCCGCCGTGGTCGCTGGAGCGCTGATGGTGCTCTACCTCATGCCGGACCTTGCGCCCTGGGTGCTGGGGGCGTCGGTGATCTGGTGGGGCCTGGCGACTTGGCTGGTGCTCACCTACCCACGCAGCGGTGAGTTGTGGAGCAGTGCCGCCTGCCGTCTGCTGATCGGTCTGCTGGTGCTGTTACCCGCCTGGCAAGGCCTGTTGCTGCTCAAGCATTGGCCATTGGGCAATGGCTTGATCCTGGCCGTGATGGTGCTGGTCTGGGCTGCCGACATCGGTGCATATTTCTCTGGTCGTGCCTTTGGCAAGCGCAAGCTGGCGCCGCACGTCAGCCCCGGCAAGAGCTGGGAGGGTGTGTATGGCGGCATGGCCGTGAGCCTGTTGATCACCCTGGTGGTCGGGGTCGTGCGCGACTGGGGGTTGGGGCAGTTGCTGCTCGGCCTGGTCGGCGCGGTGATCGTGGTCATGTCGTCGGTGGTTGGCGACCTGACCGAAAGCATGTTCAAGCGTCGCGAAGGCATCAAGGACAGCAGTAACCTGCTGCCTGGTCATGGCGGCGTGCTGGATCGTATCGACAGCCTGACCGCGGCGATCCCGATGTTCGCCGTGCTGCTCTGGGCGGCCGAATGGGGGGTGATGTGAGTCATCCGCAGCGGATTACCGTGCTCGGTGCGACCGGGTCGATCGGCCTGAGTACGCTGGATGTGATTGCCCGTCACCCCGAGCGCTACCAGGTGTTTGCCCTTAGCGGCTATTCGCGCCTGGATGAATTGCTGGCCCTGTGCCTGCGCCATCGTCCGGCGTATGCGGTGGTGCCGGACGCCGACTCGGTCGCCCGCCTGCGTGAAGGGCTGGCGGCGGCGGGCAGCGCCACCGAAGTGCTGGAAGGCGAGGCAGGTCTCTGCCAGGTTGCGTCTGCCTGCGAGGTGGACACCGTGATGGCTGCCATCGTCGGCGCTGCCGGTCTGCGTCCGACCTTGGCGGCGGTGCAGGCCGGCAAGAAGGTGCTGCTGGCCAACAAGGAGGCGCTGGTGATGTCCGGCGCGCTGTTTATGGAGGCAGTGCGCACCAGTGGTGCAGTGCTGCTGCCGATCGACAGCGAGCACAATGCCATCTTCCAGTGCTTGCCCGGCGACTATGCCCGTGGCCTGGCGCACGTTGGTGTGCGTCGTATCCTGCTGACGGCGTCTGGTGGGCCCTTCCGTGAAACCGCGGCGCAGGCGCTGATGGACGTCACGCCGGAGCAGGCCTGTGCTCATCCGAACTGGTCGATGGGGCGCAAGATTTCGGTCGACTCGGCAAGCATGATGAATAAGGGGCTCGAGCTGATCGAGGCCTGCTGGCTGTTTGATGCTGCGCCAGCCAAGGTCGAGGTGGTGGTACACCCGCAAAGTGTGATCCATTCGCTGGTCGACTATGTGGATGGTTCGGTGTTGGCGCAGTTGGGCAACCCGGACATGCGGACACCGATCGCCAACGCTCTGGCATGGCCTGAGCGGATCGATTCCGGTGTCGCGCCGCTGGACCTGTTCGCGGTCGCCCGTCTGGATTTCCAGGCGCCCGACGAGCAGCGATTCCCCTGCCTGCGCCTGGCGCGAGAAGCTGCCGAAGCGGGCAACAGTGCGCCTGCCGTGCTCAACGCCGCCAACGAAGTGGCGGTCGAGGCATTTCTCCAGCGGCGTATCCGCTTCCCGGAAATCGCGGGTATGATCGAACAGGTGCTCGAGCAGGAGCCGGTAGTGCCGTTGCCTTCGCTGGATGCGGTGTTCGCCGCCGACCAGCGAGCCCGGGAGCTGTCCCGGGAGTGGTTGAGGCGCCACGGCCGCTGATTTCCCGTCGGCCCCAGGCCTGGCTGAACGTCATTCGGAGATGGATATGACTGCGCTCTACATGATTATCGGCACCCTGGTGGCTCTGGGTGTACTGGTCACCTTTCACGAATTCGGCCACTTCTGGGTGGCACGCAAGTGCGGAGTGAAAGTCCTGCGCTTCTCGGTGGGGTTCGGCACGCCGTTGGTGCGCTGGCACGACCGCCATGGCACCGAGTTTGTCGTCGCAGCGATTCCGCTGGGCGGCTACGTCAAGATGCTCGATGAGCGCGAAGGCGATGTGCCGCCCGCGCTTGTTGATCAATCCTTCAATCGCAAATCGGTTGGACAGCGTATTGCTATCGTTGCCGCCGGTCCGATTGCCAACTTCCTGCTCGCCATCCTGTTCTTCTGGGTGGTCGCCATGCTCGGCAGCCAGCAGGTGCGTCCGGTCATCGGAGCGGTCGAGTCGGGCAGCCTGGCGGCATCTGCAGGCCTTGTGGCAGGCCAGGAAATTGTTTCGATCGATGGCAAGCCGACCAGTGGCTGGTCGGCGGTCAATCTGCAACTGGTGCGTCGCCTGGGCGAGAGCGGCAGCTTGCGGGTGGGCGTGCGCGACGACGGCGCCACGCTGGAGCGTCAGCATGAAATCCGCCTGAATCAATGGCTCAAGGGTGCCGATGAGCCTGACCCGATCCAGTCCCTGGGGCTGCGCCCCTGGCGGCCGGCGGTAAGTCCGGTGCTCGCCGAAATCGATCCCAAGGGCCCGGCCGCTGCTGCCGGGCTGAAGACCGGCGATAGACTCCTGGCACTCGATGGTGTCGCACTGGGTGACTGGCAGCAGGTGGTGGACACTGTTCGGGCGCGCCCCGAGGCGAAGGTGCTACTGCGTATCGAGCGTGATGGCGCGCAGCTGGAACTGCCGGTGACGCTGGCGCGCAAAGGGGAAGGGCAGGCGTCCGGAGGTTATCTGGGGGCTGGGGTCAAAGGCGCCGAGTGGCCTGCGAACATGCTTCGAGAAGTCAGCTACGGGCCGCTGGAGGCGGTCGGCGAGGGGCTCTCGCGCACTTGGAACATGAGTGTCCTGACCCTTGAATCGCTGAAGAAAATGCTGTTCGGGGAGCTCTCGGTAAAAAACTTGAGCGGACCGATAACCATTGCTAAAGTGGCGGGCGCTTCAGCCCAGTCGGGCGTTGGGGATTTCCTGAATTTCCTGGCCTACCTGAGCATAAGCCTGGGGGTTCTGAACCTGCTGCCCATCCCGGTACTGGATGGGGGGCATTTGCTGTTCTACCTGATCGAGTGGGCGCGCGGTCGTCCGCTCTCGGATCGGGTGCAAGGTTGGGGGGTCCAGATCGGTATCAGTTTGGTCATTGGGGTGATGTTGCTCGCCCTGATCAACGATCTGGGTCGACTTTAACGCTTCGCTCTATTGCGAACCTGCCGCCGTGCTGCGGTGGCGGGTTGTTTATTGCCAGTTGGAATAAAAGGACTTCATGAAACGTCTGCTGCTAACTGCGGTCCTCTCCGCACTGATGATCGCTGAAGTTCACGCCGAGTCCTTCACCATCTCCGATATTCGTGTCAACGGCCTGCAGCGGGTTTCCGCCGGCAGCGTGTTCGGCGCGTTGCCGTTGAACGTAGGCGACCAGGTCGATGACCGCCGCCTGGTGGAGTCGACTCGCTCGCTGTTCAAGACCGGTTTCTTCCAGGACATCCAGCTGGATCGCGACGGCAATGTCCTGATCATCAACGTGGTCGAACGCCCATCGGTGTCGAGCATCGAGATCGAGGGCAACAAGGCGATCAGTACCGAAGACCTGATGAAGGGCCTGAAGCAGTCCGGCCTGGCCGAGGGCGAGATCTTCCAGCGCGCCACGCTCGAGGGCGTGCGTAACGAGCTGCAGCGCCAGTACGTGGCCCAGGGCCGCTACTCGGCCGAGGTCGATGCCGAGGTCGTGCCGCAGCCACGCAACCGTGTCGGCCTGAAGATCAAGATCAACGAAGGTACCGTCGCGGCGATCCAGCACATCAACGTGGTGGGCAACACCGTGTTCAGCGACGAAGACCTCTCCCAGCTCTTCGAACTGAAAACCACCAACTGGCTGTCGTTCTTCAAGAACGACGACAAGTACGCACGTGAAAAACTCTCCGGTGACCTGGAGCGTCTGCGTTCCTATTACCTGGACCGCGGCTACATCAACATGGACATCGCGTCCACCCAGGTATCGATTACCCCGGACAAGAAGCACGTCTACATTACTGTCAACGTCAACGAAGGCGAGAAGTACACCGTTCGTGACGTGAAACTCTCCGGTGACCTGAAAGTGCCGGAAGACCAGGTCAAGTCGCTGTTGCTGGTGCAGCCAGGCCAGGTCTTCTCGCGCAAGGTGATGACCACCACCTCCGACCTGATCACCCGTCGACTGGGTAACGAAGGCTATACCTTCGCCAACGTCAACGGCGTGCCGCAACCTAACGACCAGGATCACACCGTCGACATCATGTTCGTCGTCGATCCGGGCAAGCGTGCCTACGTCAACCGCATCAACTACCGCGGCAACACCAAGACCGAAGACGAGGTGCTGCGTCGCGAGATGCGTCAGATGGAAGGTGGGTGGGCATCCACTTATCTCATCGACCAGTCCAAGACCCGCCTCGAGCGCCTGGGCTTCTTCAAGGAAGTCAACGTCGAGACGCCGCCGGTGCCAGGCACCGACGACCAGGTCGACGTCAACTATGCGGTCGAGGAGCAGGCTTCCGGTTCGATCACCGCCAGCGTCGGTTTCGCCCAGAGCGCGGGCCTGATCCTGGGTGGTTCGATCAGCCAGAGCAACTTCCTGGGTACCGGTAACAAGGTGTCCATCGGCCTGACCCGAAGCGAATACCAGACCCGATACAACTTCGGCTTCGTCGACCCCTACTTCACTGCCGATGGCGTGAGCCTGGGCTACAACGCCTTCTACCGCAGCACCAACTACGACGACCTTGACGTCGATGTGGCGAGCTATGCAGTAGACAGCCTCGGTGCCGGCGTCAGCCTGGGTTACCCGATCAGCGAGACCTCACGCCTGACCTACGGCCTGACCGTGCAGCAAGACAAGATCAAGACCGGCCGCTACACCGTCGACGAGATCTTCAAGTTCCTCGACAAGGAAGGCGACAACTTCCTGAACTTCAAGGCGTCGATCGGCTGGTCCGAATCGACCCTGAACAAGGGCGTGCTGGCCACCCGTGGTCACTCGCAAAGCCTGACCCTGGAAACCACCGTACCGGGCAGCGACCTGTCGTTCTACAAGCTCGACTACCGCGGCCAGCTGTTCAAGCCACTGAGCAATGACTACACCCTGCGCCTGCACACTGAACTGGGCTATGGTGATGGTTTCGGCGGTACCTCGGGCCTGCCGTTCTACGAGAACTATTATGCGGGTGGCTTCAACTCTGTCCGCGGCTTCAAGGACAGCAGCCTGGGCCCGCGCAGTACGCCGAGCCAGGGCACCAATCCGGGTACCATTCGTGACCCGGACCAGGACCCGCTGCCGTTCGGTGGTAACGTCCTCGTGCAGGGTGGTGTCGAGCTGCTGTTCCCGCTGCCGTTCGTCAAGGACCAGCGTTCGCTGCGTACCTCGGTCTTCTGGGATGTGGGTAACGTGTTCGACACCAACTGCGGCTCCAAGCCTGACTGCGCGAAGGTCGGTTTCTCCGACATGGCCAGCTCCGTCGGCCTGGGCGTGACCTGGATTACCGCGCTGGGCCCGTTGAGCTTCAGCCTGGCGATGCCGATCAAGAAGCCGGACGACGCCGACACCCAGGTGTTCCAATTCTCTCTGGGCCAGACTTTCTAAGCTTGGCCCTTGCTTAACGACAACGGTTTATCCAGGAGTGCATCGTGCGTAAGTTGACTCAACTGGCCGTAGTGGCCGCGGCGCTGGTCGCCACCCCGGCTTTCGCCGAAATGAAGATTGCCGTTCTGAACTACCAGATGGCGCTGCTCGAATCAGACGCCGCCAAAAAGTACGCTGTCGATGCCGAGAAGAAGTTCGGTCCGCAACTGAACCAGCTGAAAACTCTGGAAAGCAGCGCCAAGGGCATCCAGGATCGACTGATCAAGGGTGGCGACAAGATGCAGCAGCAGGAGCGTGAGCGCCTGGAGCTCGAGTTCAAGCAAAAAGCCCGTGACTTCCAGTTCCAGTCCAAGGAACTCAACGAAGCGAAGGCCGTTGCTGATCGCGACATGCTCAAGCAGCTCAAGCCCAAGCTCGACGGTGCCGTCGAGGAAGTCATCAAGAAAGGTGGTTTCGACCTGGTGCTCGAGCGTGGTGCGGTAATCGATGTCAAACCTCAGTATGACATCACCCGCCAGGTCATCGAGCGCATGAACCAAGCGCGTTGATATGACCGTGACCATGACGCTCGGTCAGTTGGCCGAGACCCTCGGGGCCACGCTCAGTGGCCCCGAGTCGCTTGAAATCACCGGACTGGCTACCTTGCAGGAAGCCGGTCCGGGGCAGTTGAGCTTCCTCGCCAATCGTCAATACCGCAAATTCCTGGATGACAGCCAGGCGGCAGCGGTACTGATCAAGGCCGAGGATGCCGAAGGCTTCACCGGTAACGCGCTGATCGTCCCCGATCCTTACCTGGCTTATGCTCGTATTTCTCACTTGTTCGATCCCAAGCCCAAGGCTGTGGCGGGAGTTCATCCCAGCGCCGTGGTAGCTGACGATGCCCAGGTGGATGCGAGCGCCAGCATCGGGCCGTTCGCGGTCATCGAAAGCGGTGCGCGCATCGGTGCGAACGTGACCGTTGGCGCACATTGCTTTGTCGGTGCACGTTGCATCATCGGCGAGGGTGGCTGGCTTGCCCCGCGTGTGACGCTGTACCACGATGTCACCATCGGCAAGCGTGTGGTCATTCAGTCGGGTGCGGTGATCGGTGGTGAGGGCTTCGGTTTCGCCAACGAGAAAGGTGTCTGGCAGAAGATTGCCCAGATCGGCGGCGTGACGCTGGGTGACGATGTGGAGATCGGTGTCAACACCGCTGTGGACCGTGGTGCGCTGTCTGACACGCGAATCGGCAATGGCGTCAAGCTCGACAACCAGATTCAGATCGCCCACAACGTGCAGATCGGAGACCATACCGCAATGGCGGCTTGCGTCGGAATTTCCGGCAGCACGCGTATCGGCAAGCACTGCATGATCGCGGGCGGCGTCGGCATGGTTGGTCATATTGATGTTTGCGACAACGTCTTCGTCTCCGGTATGACCATGGTCACCCGCTCGATCACCGAGCCGGGCGGCTATTCTTCCGGTACTGCCATGCAGCCGTTGGCCGAGTGGCGCAAGAGCGCAGCGCGTATACGCCAGCTCGACGAGATGTCCAAGCGTCTGCAGCAACTGGAAAAACGCGTCGAGACCGTGACCTCAGGTGGCCAGCCGGCATCAGAAGGCTGATACCATTTCCTGAGCAAGAGTGAACAGTCGCTAGCTGGCTCCTCTTTGGACTGCAAAAGGAGCGTGTGGTCAGCACCTGCGCTCCCTATTCTTATTACAGGCTTCCCCCCGAAATGATGGACATCAACGAGATTCGCGAATACCTGCCTCACCGTTACCCGTTCCTGCTGGTGGACCGGGTCACGGAGCTGGACTTCGAGGCCCAGAGCATTCGTGCCTACAAGAATGTCAGCATCAACGAGCCGTTCTTCAACGGCCATTTCCCGGCGCACCCGATCATGCCGGGCGTGCTGATCATCGAGGCAATGGCCCAGGCGGCCGGAATTCTCGGCTTCAAGATGCTCGATGCGAAGCCTGCCGATGGCACACTTTATTACTTCGTCGGCTCCGACAAGCTGCGTTTCCGTCAGCCGGTGTTGCCGGGTGACCAGCTCGTGCTGGAAGCCAAGTTCCTCAGCCGCAAGAGCATGATCTGGAAGTTCGAGTGCCGTGCCCTGGTCGACGGCAAGCCGGTCTGCTCGGCCGAGATCACCTGCGCGGAACGCTCCCTATGAGTTCGATTGATCCGCGGGCGATCATCGATCCCTCGGCCAAGCTGGCCGACGGCGTCGAGGTCGGCCCTTGGTCGATCGTAGGCCCCGATGTCGAAATCGGGGAGGGCACCGTCATTGGTCCGCACGTGGTGCTCAAGGGGCCCACCCGGATCGGCAAGCACAATCGCATCTATCAGTTCAGCTCCATCGGCGAAGACACGCCCGACCTCAAGTACAAGGGGGAGCCGACGCGCCTGGTGATCGGCGATCACAACGTGATCCGCGAAGGTGTCACCATTCACCGCGGTACTGTGCAGGACCGTTCGGAAACCACGCTTGGCGATCACAACCTGATCATGGCCTATGCCCACATCGGCCATGACAGCGTGATCGGCAACCATTGCATCCTGGTCAACAATACGGCGCTGGCCGGGCATGTGCACGTGGGCGACTGGGCCATCCTGTCCGGCTACACCCTGGTGCACCAGTATTGCCATATCGGCGCTCACGCGTTCTCTGGCATGGGCACGGCGATCGGCAAAGATGTTCCGGCGTTCGTCACGGTGTTCGGCAGCCCGGCCGAGGCGCGCAGCATGAACTTTGAAGGTATGCGCCGTCGCGGTTTCAGCGACGAGGTCATCCATGACTTGCGCCGTGCCTACAAGATCGTCTATCGCCAAGGCTTGACCGTGGAAGAGGCGATCAAAGAGCTGGACGAACTGGCCGGGCAGCACCCGGAAGTCGAACTGTTCCGCCAGTCGATCCTCAATTCTGCCCGCGGCATCACCCGCTGACATGGCGTCGCTTTGCGTAGCGCTGGTCGCCGGTGAGGCCAGCGGCGACATCCTCGGCTCCGGCCTGATGCGCGCGCTCAAGGCGCGTCATCCCGATGTGCGTTTCATTGGTGTCGGCGGCCCGTTGATGGAAGCCGAAGGGCTGCAGTCGTATTTCCCCATGGAACGCCTGGCGGTCATGGGGCTGGTCGAAGTCCTGGGGCGCCTGCGCGAGCTGCTCAAGCGGCGCAAGGACCTGATCCAGACACTGATCGGCGAGAAGCCCGACGTGTTCATCGGCATCGACGCACCGGATTTCACCCTCAATATCGAACTGAAGCTGCGTCAGGCCGGGATCAAGACCGTGCATTACGTCAGTCCATCGGTCTGGGCGTGGCGGCAGAAGCGTGTGCTGAAGATTCGTGAAGGTTGCGACCTGATGCTGACGCTGTTCCCCTTCGAGGCGAAATTCTACGAAGAAAAGGGTGTGCCGGTACGTTTTGTCGGCCATCCGCTGGCCGATACCATCCCGCTCGAGGCCGATCGCACTGCCGCGCGCGCAGCGCTGGGGCTGGGCGAAGGGCCGCTGGTAGCCTTGATGCCGGGTAGTCGTGGTGGCGAAGTGGGGCGGCTCGGCGAGTTGTTCCTCGAGACCGCCAAACGTCTGCAAACCCTGGTGCCGGGTGTGCGTTTCGTGTCGCCCTGCGCCAATCCTGCACGACGTGCCCAGATCGAACAGATGCTGCAGGGGCGCGAGCTCCCATTGACCTTGCTCGATGGGCAATCGCACCAGGCGTTGGCGGCCTGCGATGCGGTCCTGATTGCCTCGGGTACTGCCACGCTCGAAGCTTTGCTGTACAAGCGCCCCATGGTGGTCGCCTATCGCCTTGCGCCGCTGACCTTCTGGATTCTCAAGCGCATGGTCAAGAGTCCCTATGTGTCGCTGCCCAATCTGCTCGCCCAGCGCCTGCTGGTCCCTGAGCTGCTGCAGGACGCCGCAACGCCTGACGCTTTGGCGGCCACGCTGGCACCGTTGGTGACGCAGGGCAATGAGCAGACCGAAGGCTTCGACCAGATTCACCGCACCTTGCGCCGTGATGCGTCCAACCAGGCTGCCGACGCAGTGCTGGGCCTGCTGAAGGATCGATGACATGCAGATGGGACTTGATTTCAACCTGGTCGAAGACCTGGTCGCGGGTGTAGACGAAGTCGGGCGTGGCCCGCTGTGCGGAGACGTGGTCACGGCAGCGGTGATCCTCGATCCGCAGCGGCCGATCCTTGGCCTGAACGACTCGAAGAAGCTCACCGAGGCACGTCGTGAGTTGCTGTTCGACGAAATCTGCGAAAAGGCACTGGCGTTTTGCATCGCTCGTGCCACGGTCGGTGAGATCGACCAGCTGAACATCCTGCAGGCCACCATGCTGGCCATGCAGCGTGCGGTGGAAGGGTTGAGCGTCACGCCGAAACTGGCGTTGATCGATGGCAACCGCTGCCCGAAACTGTCGGTGCCAGCTGCGCCGGTGGTCAAGGGGGATTCCCAGGTGCCAGCCATCGCCGCTGCTTCGATCCTGGCTAAGGTCACGCGTGATCGCGAGATGAGCGCGTTCGAGCTGATCTACCCGGGTTACGGCATCGGCGGGCACAAAGGCTACCCGACGCCGTTGCACCTCGAAGCTCTCGCGCGGCTGGGGCCTACGCCCATTCATCGGCGCTCGTTCGCACCGGTGAGGGCCGCCTGGGAAGTCCTTGAAGGGCGTGCCAGTACGCTGATCTGATCTGTCGGGGCCGCTATGCGGCCCCAAAACATTCCGGCTAATTACGCTACAATCCCGCCCTTGTCGTTCAGCATTGCCACAGGATCTTCAATGTCGGTCTCCTTCGTTCACCTCCGTGTGCACTCCGAGTTCTCCCTGGTCGATGGTCTGGTGCGGATCAAGCCGCTGGCCAAGGCCCTGGCCGGAATGAACATGCCGGCGGTGGCGATCACCGACCAGAGCAACATGTGCTCGCTGGTGAAGTTCTACAAGACCGCCATGGGCGCAGGGATCAAGCCGATCTGCGGCGCCGACCTGTGGCTGGCCGGTGCCGATCCGGAGGCACCGCTGTCGCGTATCTGCTTCCTGGCCATGAACCCCCGGGGCTATCGCAACCTCACCGAGTTGATCTCCAAGGGCTGGACCGAAGGCCAGCGCAACGGCCTGGTGATCATCCAGCGTGAATGGATCGCGCCCGCCAGCGAGGGCCTGATTGGCTTGTCTGCGGCGCGCGAGGGCGATATCGGCATGGCGCTGCTCTCCGGTCGCAGCGACGAGGCCGAGGCCTTGCTACGCGACTGGATGCAGATGCTGCCGGAGCGCTTCTATGTAGAAGTGCAGCGCACCAATCGCGCAGGCGACGAAGAATACCTGCACGCTGCCGTGGCCCTCGCCGACAAGGTCGGCGCGCCGCTGGTGGCGACCAACGATGTACGCTTCATCAAACAGACTGACTTCGACGCCCACGAGACCCGCGTCTGCATCGGCGAGGGCTGGACCCTGGACGACCCGCGGCGCCCGCGCGGCTACAGCGATCAGCAGTACCTGAAGTCGGCCGAGGAGATGGCCGAGCTGTTCAGCGACCTGCCGGACGCGATCGCCAACACTGTCGAGATCGCCAAGCGTTGCAACATCACGGTGCAGTTGGGCAAGTACTTCCTCCCCGATTTCCCGACGCCCAACGGCATGAGCATCGACGATTACCTGCGCCACGTCTCCCACGAGGGCCTGGAAGAACGTCTGGCCGTGCTCTGGCCGAAAGAGACCACGCCCAATTACGAAGAGAAACGTCAGGTCTACCTGGACCGCCTGAAGTTCGAGCTGGATATCATCATCCAGATGGGCTTCCCCGGTTACTTCCTGATCGTTATGGACTTCATCAAGTGGGCCAAGAACAACGACGTGCCGGTGGGGCCGGGCCGGGGTTCGGGTGCGGGTTCGTTGGTGGCCTACGTGCTGAAGATCACCGACCTCGACCCGTTGGCCTACGACCTGCTGTTCGAGCGCTTCCTCAACCCCGAACGTATTTCCATGCCCGACTTCGACGTCGACTTCTGCATGGATGGTCGCGACCGGGTGATCGACTACGTGGCCGAGGCCTATGGGCGCAATGCGGTCAGCCAGATCATCACCTTCGGCACCATGGCCGCGAAGGCGGTGGTGCGTGACGTGGCGCGTGTGCAGGGCAAGTCCTACGGCCTGGCCGACCGCTTGTCGAAAATGATCCCGTTCGAAGTGGGCATGACCCTGGAGAAGGCCTACGAGCAGGAAGAGATCCTGCGCGACTTCCTCAAGGGCGATGAAGACGCTCGCGAGATCTGGGACATGGCGCTCAAGCTCGAGGGGGTCACTCGCGGTACCGGTAAGCACGCCGGTGGTGTGGTGATCGCGCCGACCAAACTCACCGATTTCTCGCCGATCGCCTGTGACGAAGAGGGCGGCGGCCTGGTGACTCAGTTCGACAAGGACGACGTCGAGGCTGCGGGCCTGGTGAAGTTCGACTTCCTCGGCTTGCGGACGCTGACGATCATCAAGTGGGCGATGGAGATCATCAACCGCGAGCAGAAAAAGAAAGACCTGCCCGACGTCAACATCGACTTCATCCCGCTGGACGACCGCAAGACCTACGAGCTGTTGCAGAAGGCCGAGACCACGGCGGTGTTCCAGCTTGAATCGCGCGGCATGAAAGAGCTGATCAAGAAGCTCAAGCCCGACTGCCTGGAAGACCTCATCGCACTGGTGGCGTTGTTCCGCCCCGGCCCGCTGCAGTCGGGCATGGTGGACGACTTCATCAACCGCAAGCACGGCCGCGCGGAGCTGGCCTATCCGCACTCCGATTACCAGTACGAAGGCCTCAAGCCGGTACTGGCCCCCACCTACGGCATCATCCTGTATCAGGAACAGGTGATGCAGATCGCCCAGGTGATGGCCGGCTACACCCTGGGTGGCGCCGACATGCTGCGTCGGGCCATGGGCAAGAAGAAGCCAGAGGAAATGGCCAAGCAACGCGGCGGTTTCATCGAAGGTTGCGTGGCCAATAACATCGATGCAGACCTTGCCGGTAACATCTTCGACCTGGTAGAGAAGTTTGCCGGTTACGGCTTCAACAAGTCTCACTCCGCAGCCTATGGCCTGGTCTCGTACCAGACCGCCTGGCTCAAGACCCACTACCCGGCGCCGTTCATGGCTGCGGTATTGTCGGCGGATATGCACAACACCGACAAGGTGGTGGTGCTGGTCGAGGAAGTGCGCAGCATGAAGCTGCGCCTCGATGCGCCGGACGTGAACTTCTCCGACTTCAAGTTCACCGTCAACGACGACGGTCGTATCGTCTATGGCCTGGGTGCGATCAAGGGGGTGGGTGAAGGCCCGGTGGAGGCGATCGTCGAGGCGCGCGCCGAAGGCGGCCCGTTCAAGGACCTGTTCGACTTCTGCGAGCGCGTCGACCTCAAGCGCATCAACAAGCGCACCCTCGATGCCCTGATCCGCAGCGGTGCGTTGGACCGGTTGGGGCCGCACTTCCACGACGAGATCAAGGCCTACCAGGCCAACATCGACCGCAACCGCGCGGTGTTGCTGTCGGCGCTCGAAGAGGCGATCAAGTCGGCCGAGCAGACCGCTCGCACCGCTGACAGCGGCCATATCGACCTGTTCGGTGGGCTGTTCGTCGAAGAGGATTCCGATGTCTATGCCAACCACCACAAGGTCCGCGAGCTCACGCTCAAGGAGCGCCTGAAAGGCGAAAAGGATACCCTCGGGCTATATCTCACCGGTCACCCAATCGATGAGTACGAAACCGAGATCCGCCGTTTCGCTCGCCAGCGCATCGTTGACCTCAAGCCTTCACGCGACACTCAGACCATCGCGGGGATGATCATTGCCCTGCGGGTGATGAAGAACAAGAAGGGTGACAAGATGGGCTTCGTCACCCTCGACGACCGCTCCGGTCGTATCGAGGCCTCGCTGTTCGCCGATGCCTTCATGGCGGCCCAGGCGCTGCTGCAGACCGACGCGATGGTGGTGGTCGAAGGCGAGGTCAGCAACGACGACTTCTCCGGCGGCCTGCGCCTGCGCGTCAAGCAGGTGATGACCATGGAGGATGCCCGCACCAAGCTGGCCGAAAGCCTGCGCCTGAAGATCGCCCACGAAGCACTCAAGGGAGATCGCCTGGCCTGGCTGGGCGAGCTGATCACCCGTCATCGCGGCGGTTGCCCGATCACGCTGGAGTACACCGGCAGCGATGCCAAGGCCATGCTGCAGTTCGGCGACGAGTGGTCGATCGATCCCGCCGATGGCCTGATTCAGGCGCTGCGTGACCAGTTCGGACGTGAGAACGTCTTCCTGCAATACCGTTGAAACGACGAATTTTAATCTCGACCTGAATGCGCCAGATCCCGTAAGGTATGGCGCCAAACGGATCAACCGGCCGGCCGCCTGGCCGTAGACCCAAGACGGATGCCTATGAACCCGAATTTTCTCGATTTCGAACAGCCGATTGCCGACCTGCAAGCCAAGATCGAAGAGCTGCGCCTGGTTGGTAACGACAACTCGCTGAACATCAGCGATGAAATTGCCCGTCTGCAAGACAAGAGCAGTGCCCTGACCGAAAGCATCTTCGGCAACCTGACCAGCTGGCAGATCGCCCGCCTGGCACGCCACCCGCGTCGTCCGTACACGCTGGACTACCTCGATCACATCTTCACCGAGTTCGAAGAACTGCACGGCGACCGTCATTTTTCCGACGACGCCGCGATCGTTGGCGGTACCGCGCGCCTGGACGGCAAGCCGGTGATGGTCATCGGTCACCAGAAGGGCCGCGAAGTGCGTGAGAAGGTCCGTCGCAACTTCGGCATGCCGCGTCCTGAAGGCTACCGCAAGGCCTGCCGTCTGATGGAGATGGCCGAGCGCTTCAAGATGCCGATCCTGACTTTCATCGATACCCCAGGCGCCTACCCGGGCATCGACGCCGAAGAGCGCAACCAGAGTGAGGCCATCGCCTGGAACCTGCGCGTCATGGCGCGCCTGAAAACCCCGATCATCGCCACCGTGATTGGTGAAGGTGGTTCGGGCGGCGCACTGGCCATCGGTGTGTGCGACCAACTGAACATGCTGCAATACTCCACCTACTCGGTGATCTCGCCGGAAGGTTGCGCCTCGATCCTGTGGAAGACCTCCGACAAGGCGCCGGACGCTGCCGAAGCAATGGGCATCACCGCTGAGCGCTTGAAGAGCCTGAACATCGTCGACAAGGTGATCAGCGAGCCACTGGGCGGCGCTCACCGCGATCCGGCCAAGATGTCGGCCAGCATCCGTGCCGACCTGCTCGAGCAGCTCGACATGCTGGGCAAGCTCGACAACGATACTCTGCTCAAGCGTCGCTACGATCGCCTGATGAGCTACGGTCTCTGATTGGCAGGGGCGCTTTGCGCCCTGTTCGCGGGCAAGCCCGCTCCCACAGAAGCAACGATGCTATTTGGGAGCAACTGTCTTGTTCAACATCTAAAGTCCAGCCCAATCTCCCTGTGGGAGCGGGCTTGCCCGCGAATGGGGCGCGAGCGGCTCCGGCAATTCCAAGTCCTGTGAGGGCCTGATGCTTGACCTCACCCCCAAGCTGCTCCCCTGGCAGCAGGCCCCCACCTGGTACATTGCCTTCTCCGGCGGCCTCGACTCCACTGTCCTGCTGCACCTCCTCGCCAGTCACGCCCGGCAACACGACAGTCCACCGGTGCGTGCCCTGCACATTCACCATGGCCTGCAAGCCGCTGCCGACGCCTGGCCGGATCACTGTCGCCATGTCTGCGACAGCCTGGGCATTGCGCTCGATGTCATTCATGTCGAGGTATCTTCAGGCGCCAGCCTCGAGCAAGCCGCCCGCACGGCGCGATACGACGCGTTCGCCGAGGTTCTGCAGCCGGGCGAAGTGCTGTTCACCGGCCAGCACCGCGATGACCAGGCCGAGACCCTGCTGTTTCGCCTGTTGCGCGGTGCCGGCCTGCGCGGTCTGGCGGCGATGCCCGCATCCCGTCCGCTGGGGCAGGGGCGGCTGGTCAGGCCGTTGCTCGATCTGGCGCGGGATCAGTTGCAGCGGTATGCCCAGGCATCGGGGCTGAGATGGATCGAAGACCCGTCCAACACCGATACCCGCTTCGCCCGCAATTTCCTGCGCGCCGACGTGTTCCCGCTGCTGCACCAGCGCTGGCCGCAAGCGAGCCAGAGCCTGGCGCGCAGCGCCGCGCACCTGGGCGAGGCCCTGGCGCTGCTGGACGAACTCGCCGCCACCGACATCGCTGCCGCAAGCCCTGGCGCAATAGCGCCTTGGCAATGCCTGGACTCGCTGGACCTGGGGGTGCTGGCGGCGCTTTCGCCGGCGCGCCAGCGGAACGCCCTGCAGTACTGGCTTAGCAGTCGTACACGTCTACCCGATAGCCGCCATTGGGCCGGCTGGGACAACCTGCGTGATGCCGCCGCCGATGCCCAGCCGCTCTGGCGCTTGACCGATGGTGAACTGCAGCGCAGTCATGGGCGGTTGTGGTGGTTGAGCGGCGATTGGCTGCAGGCGCCGCAGGGTGGGGCGCCTTGGCCAGACCCGAGCCAGTCTCTCTCACTACCCGGCAATGGCAGCGTGCAAGTGGTAGGTGCCATTCCCGGACCTGGCCTGCATGTCGCCTATCGCCAGGGCGGCGAAGTGCTCGATATTCCAGGGCGCGGCCACCGCGACCTCAAGCGCCTGCTCAACGAGTGTCACGTGCCGCATTTCATCCGTCATCGCCTGCCGCTGCTGTGGCAGGGCGAGCGCCTGCTGGCGGTGGCCAACCTGCCGGAGCTAGGGCCGGCAGGTTGGCAGTTGCAGTGGCAGCCGCCGACGAACGTGCAAGGTTTGAGCTGAAGGGTACATTCCGGTAGACTACCCTCCCTTCTTGATACAGCTTCTGTGGGTTCCTCGAAAACACAGGAGTTGCCGATTACCAAGCAGTTTTTTGCTGGGCTGATTCTTAAAATGACGAGCGAGCTCCACACTGGGGATACCCCCGGTCTGTACAGACGCGGCAGTTGTTCGAGATGCACTGTGATTGACGCAGGTGATCGGGGGCTTCGGCCTTCCTTCGCTTTCTCCGGCGGCGCTGGCCGCCTTAACGCAGACTTCTAGGGTTTTTCATGACGCGCTACATATTCGTCACGGGCGGTGTTGTTTCTTCATTGGGGAAAGGCATTGCCTCGGCTTCCCTGGCGGCCATCCTGGAAGCGCGGGGGCTCAAGGTCACCATGCTCAAGCTGGACCCGTACATCAACGTCGATCCGGGTACCATGAGCCCGTTCCAGCACGGTGAAGTGTTCGTCACCCACGACGGTGCCGAGACCGACCTTGACCTGGGCCACTACGAGCGGTTCATCCGCACCACGATGACCCAGAACAACAACTTCACCACCGGCCGCATCTACGAGCACGTGCTGCGCAAGGAGCGCCGTGGCGACTACCTGGGTGCGACCATCCAGGTCATCCCGCACATCACCGACGAGATCAAGCGTCGCATCATCAAGGGCGCCGGCGATGCCGACGTGGCTCTGGTCGAGATCGGCGGCACTGTGGGCGACATCGAGTCGCAGCCATTCCTCGAAGCCATCCGTCAGTTGCGTGTCGAAGTAGGCTCCAAGCGCGCCATGCTGATGCACCTGACGCTGGTGCCGTACATCGCCACCGCTGGTGAAACCAAGACCAAGCCTACTCAGCACTCGGTCAAGGAGCTGCGCTCCATCGGCCTGCAGCCTGATGTGCTGATCTGCCGCTCCGACCACCCGGTCGATGCCTCGTCGCGCCGCAAGATCGCCCTGTTCACCAACGTCGAAGAGCGTGCGGTGATTTCGCTGGAAGACGTCGACACCATCTACAAGATCCCGGGCGTGCTGCACGCACAGGGCCTGGACGACTTCGTCGTCGAGCGCTTCGGCCTGCAGTGCAATGGCGCCGACCTGTCCGAGTGGGACAAGGTCGTCGATGCCAAGCTCAACCCCGAGCATGAAGTCACCATCGCCATGGTCGGCAAGTACATGGAGCTGCTGGATGCGTACAAGTCGCTGATCGAAGCGATGAGCCACGCCGGCATCACCAACCGCACCAAGGTCAACCTGCGCTACATCGATTCCGAAGACATCGAGAACCAGGGCACGGGCCTGCTCGAAGGCGCCGACGCCATCCTGGTGCCGGGCGGCTTCGGTCTGCGCGGCGTGGAAGGCAAGATCAAGGCTGTGCAGTTCGCCCGTGAGAACAAGGTTCCATACCTGGGCATCTGCCTGGGCATGCAGGTCGCGGTGATCGAATTCGCCCGTAACGTCATGGGCTGGAAAGACGCAAACTCCACCGAGTTCGACCGCAACAGCGGCCACCCGGTAGTCGGCCTGATCACCGAATGGTCCGATGCCACCGGTGCCGTCGAAACCCGTACCGAAGCTTCCGACCTGGGCGGCACCATGCGCCTGGGCGCGCAGGACTGCCAGCTGATCGCCGGCTCCAAGGTTCACGACTGCTACGGCAGCGACGTGATCACCGAGCGTCACCGTCACCGCTACGAAGTGAACAACAACCTGCTGCCGCAACTGATTGACGCCGGCCTGGTGGTATCGGGTCGTTCCGAAGATGGCGCGCTGGTCGAAGTGGTCGAGTCGAAGGATCACCCATGGTTCGTCGCCTGCCAGTTCCACCCGGAGTTCACCTCCACGCCTCGTGACGGCCACCCGCTGTTCAGCGGTTTCGTCAAGGCAGCCCTGGCACAGAAGAACAAGGCCTGATCCATGACCCAGAAGATCATTCGCGTCGGTAACATCGAGATCGCCAACGACAAGCCGTTCGTCCTGTTCGGCGGCATGAACGTCCTGGAGTCCCGTGACCTGGCCCTGAAGGTCTGCGAGGAGTACGTGCGGGTGACCGAGAAACTCGGCATCCCGTACGTGTTCAAGGCCAGCTTCGACAAGGCCAACCGTTCGTCGGTCGCTTCGTACCGCGGTCCGGGCATGGAAGAGGGGCTGAAGATCTTCGAGGAGATCAAGCGTACCTTCAACGTACCGGTGATCACCGATGTGCACGAGCCTTACCAGTGCGAGCCGGTGGCCAAGGTCTGCGACATCATCCAGCTGCCGGCGTTTCTCTCGCGCCAGACCGACCTGGTGGTGGCCATGGCCAGGACCGGCGCGGTGATCAACATCAAGAAGGCCCAGTTCCTCGCCCCGCACGAGATGAAGCACATCCTCGCCAAGTGCGTCGAGGCCGGTAACGACCAGCTCATTCTCTGCGAGCGCGGTTCGAGCTTCGGCTACAACAACCTGGTGGTCGACATGCTCGGCTTCGGCATCATGAAGCAGTTCGAGTACCCGGTGTTCTTCGACGTCACCCACTCGCTGCAGACGCCTGGCGGCCGTGCCGACTCCGCTGGTGGTCGCCGTGCCCAGGTCACCGACCTGGCCAAGGCGGGCATGAGCCAGGGCCTGGCTGGCCTGTTCCTCGAGGCTCACCCGGACCCGGACAACGCCAAGTGCGATGGCCCGTGCGCCCTGCGCCTGGACAAGCTGGAACCGTTCCTGGCGCAGCTCAAGCAACTGGACGATCTGGTGAAAAGTTTTCCGACGGTAGAGACCGCGTAAAGCTCATTTCTCGGGTAAAGTACCGCCCGTTCCACCCCCTGGCCTGCCGGTCAGGGGCTCCCTTCGCCAGGCCTGCCCGTGCCATGTCGCCTGGTGAACGGCAAGAATTCCCAAAGCTGCGTTGTTTTCGTCAATTCTGGAGTGCTTACAACAATGGCAAAGATCGTCGACATCAAAGGTCGTGAAGTTCTCGATTCGCGTGGCAACCCCACCGTGGAAGCCGATGTGCTGCTCGACAACGGCATCATTGGCAGCGCTTGCGCGCCGTCTGGTGCTTCCACTGGCTCGCGCGAAGCGCTGGAGCTGCGTGATGGCGACAAGAGCCGTTACCTGGGCAAGGGCGTGCTGAAGGCCGTCGGCAACATCAATGGTCCGATCCGTGACCTGCTGCTGGGCAAGGATCCTTCCGACCAGAAAGCACTCGACCGCGCCATGATCGAACTGGACGGTACCGAGAACAAGGCCAAGCTGGGCGCCAACGCCATCCTCGCTGTGTCCCTGGCTGCTGCCAAGGCCGCTGCCCAGGACCAGGACCTGCCGCTGTACGCGCACATCGCCAACCTCAACGGCACCCCTGGCCAGTACTCGATGCCGGTGCCGATGATGAACATCATCAACGGCGGCGAGCACGCCGATAACAACGTCGACATCCAGGAGTTCATGGTCCAGCCGGTAGGCGCCAAGACCTTCTCCGACGGCCTGCGCATGGGCACCGAGATCTTCCACCACCTCAAGGCTGTTCTGAAGGCCCGCGGCCTGAACACTGCCGTGGGTGACGAAGGTGGCTTCGCCCCGAACCTGGCCTCCAACGAAGATGCCCTGGCGGCCATCGCCGAAGCGGTCGAGAAAGCCGGCTACAAGCTGGGCACCGACGTCACCCTGGCCCTGGACTGCGCGGCTTCCGAGTTCTACGAAGACGGCAAGTACAACCTGTCCGGCGAAGGCAAGTCGTTCGATGCCGAAGGTTTTGCCGACTACCTGAAAGGCCTGACCGAGCGCTTCCCGATCATCTCGATCGAAGACGGCCTGGACGAGTCCGACTGGGCTGGCTGGAAGATCCTGACCGACAAGATCGGTGCCAAGGTACAGCTGGTCGGTGACGACCTGTTCGTGACCAACACCAAGATCCTCAAGGAAGGCATCGAGAAAGGCATCGGCAACTCGATCCTGATCAAGTTCAACCAGATCGGCTCGCTGACCGAAACCCTGGAAGCCATCCAGATGGCCAAGGCCGCTGGTTACACTGCGGTCATTTCGCACCGTTCCGGTGAAACCGAAGATTCGACCATCGCCGACCTGGCTGTCGGTACCGCCGCAGGCCAGATCAAGACCGGTTCGCTGTGCCGTTCCGACCGCGTCTCGAAGTACAACCAACTGCTGCGTATCGAAGAGCAACTGGGTGCCAAGGCCGTCTACCGTGGCCGTGCCGAGTTTCGCGGCTGAGCAAGAGATGGTAAAAAGGCAGCAGCCGGGGCTGTCTGAACGTTCTTACTGAGTGTTCAGCGCCTTCAAACGGGTTTCTGTCGACGAAGCCTGGCCTCGGCCAGGCTTCGTGCTATCGGAAGCTCGCTGCGGCGGCCTTTTACCCTGGATATCTTCATGCGCAGTCCCTATTGGTTGTTCCTCGTCCTGCTGTTGTTGCTCGGAGGCCTGCAATATCGCCTCTGGGTCGGTAATGGCAGCCTGGCGCAAGTGGCCGAGCTGCAACAGCAGATCGCCGACCAGCATGCCGAAAACGAACGGCTGCTGGAACGCAATCGCGTGCTCGACGCTGAAGTCCTGGAGTTGAAGAAAGGTATGGAGACCGTGGAAGAACGGGCTCGTCATGAACTGGGAATGGTCAAGGAGGGCGAAACCCTCTACCAGTTGCCACAGAAATGATCCAAGAACAGCCGGCTTTCTGGGCCGTGATTCCTGCCGCGGGCATTGGTGCCCGCATGGCTGCCGACCGCCCCAAGCAGTATCTGCAACTGGGCCGGCAGACCATCCTCGAGCATAGCCTCGACTGTTTTCTCGACCATCCCACGCTCAAGGGCGTGGTGGTCAGCGTTGCCGAAGATGATCCCTACTGGCCTGGCTTGCGCTGTGCGAGCGATCCGCGCATCCAGCGTGCAGCGGGTGGGCGCGAGCGTGCCGATTCGGTACTGAATGCCCTGTTGCTGCTGCACGCCCAAGGGGCGGCCGACGACGACTGGGTGCTGGTGCACGATGCTGCGCGGCCGAACCTGGCGCGTAGCGATCTGGACAAACTGCTGTCGGAGCTGGCCGACGATCCGGTGGGGGGGCTGCTGGCGGTGCCTGCGCGCGATACCCTCAAGCGTGCCGACGCGACTGGCCGGGTCAGCTCCACGGTGGACCGCAGCACTGTTTGGCAGGCCTACACGCCGCAGATGTTTCGGCTTGGCATGCTGCACCGGGCACTGGCCGAGTGCCTGGTGGCGGATGTGGCGGTGACCGATGAGTCCTCTGCCATCGAATGGGCCGGGCATGCGCCGCGTCTGATCGAAGGGCGTAGCGACAACATCAAGGTGACCCGGCCGGAAGACCTGGAGTGGTTGCGTCAGCGCTGGGCTGGGCGGCGCTGAGGCCATCGGCACAAGCGCAGCGCTTCAGCCTTGCTGATACTCCGGCAATCCTGCCAACCCATCCTTCAGGTAGTCGACCAACCGCCGCACCTTCGGTGAAAGATGCCGCTGCTGTGGATACAGCGCCCACACCGCGGTGTTCGGCGGCTGGTGCGCCTCCAGCAGCGGCACCAGTGCCCCGGCATGCAGATGCTCTAGCACGTAGTAATCCGGCAACTGGCACAACCCCATTCCTTGCAGCGCCGCGTCGAGTACCGCCTGGCCGCTGTTGCAGCGCCAGTTGCCTTGTACCCGTTGGCTGATTTCGCGGCCATCCTGCTGCAACACCCACAGGTCCGAGCTGCCCACCAGGCAATTGTGCCGCGCCAGTTCCGACAGGCTGTGCGGTCTGCCGTAACGTTCCAGATAAGCCGGCGATGCGCACAGGTACATGCGCCGCGGTGCGAGGCGCGTGGCCACCAGGCGTGAATCCTGGAGGCGTCCCAGGCGAATGGCCAGGTCCATGCCCTCGTGCAGCAGGTCCAGGGTGCGGTTGCTCAGCTCCACCTCGACGCGCAACTGTGGATACAACGCCATGAAGCGTGTCACCAGTGGCACGATGAAACGCTCGCCGTAGGCCACCGCGCACGTCATGCGCAGCAGGCCCTTGGGTTCGCTGGCCAGGTCCCCCATCGCGCGCAGCGCTTCTTCGCGGCCATCCTGCAGGCGCTGGCAGTGCTGCAGGAAGGTCTGCCCGGCTTCACTCAGGGTCACACGCCGAGTGCTGCGGTACAGCAGGCGGGTTTGCAGGCGTTCCTCCAGGCGAGCGATCTGGCGGCTGACATGCGATGAGGAAACCCCCAGCCGTTCGGCGGCCGCAGTGAACTGGCCCGACTCGGCGACGGCGACGAACTCGTCGATTCCTTCCCAGCGACTGCTCATTGATTATCCCTTCATGGCAATAATGTTTTGCATTTGCTCGGATTATTCATCAAAAAAGCATGAATTACACTGGTGGCCTTAACTGATACCTAGCTTGGAGACCACCATGATCAAGTCCCGCGCCGCTGTTGCCTTCGAGGCCAAGAAACCCCTGGAAATTGTCGAAGTGGACGTGGCCATGCCCAAGGCGGGCGAGGTACTGCTGCGCGTGGTCGCCAGCGGTGTCTGCCACACCGATGCCTACACCCTCTCCGGTGCGGACCCGGAAGGTATCTTCCCGTCGATCCTCGGTCACGAGGGAGGGGCAATCGTCGAGGCGGTGGGTGAGGGGGTCACTTCGCTGGCCGTTGGTGATCATGTGATCCCGCTGTACACCCCGGAATGCGGCAAGTGCAAGTTCTGCCTGTCGGGCAAGACCAACCTGTGCCAGGCCATCCGCGCCACCCAGGGCAAGGGCCTGATGCCTGACGGCACCACGCGCTTCAGCTACAAAGGGCAGCAGTTGTTCCACTACATGGGCACTTCGACCTTCTCCGAGTACACCGTCCTGCCGGAAATCTCCGTGGCCAAGATCCAGAAGGAAGCGCCGCTGGAGAAGGTCTGCCTGCTTGGTTGCGGCGTGACCACCGGTATCGGTGCGGTACTCAACACCGCCAAGGTCAAACCGGGTGACACCGTGGCCATTTTCGGCCTGGGCGGTATTGGTCTGTCGGCGGTGATCGGCGCGGTGAAGGCCAAGGCCTCGCGTATCATCGCCATCGACATCAACCCGGCCAAGTTCGAGATCGCCCGCCAGCTGGGGGCTACCGACTGCATCAACCCGAAGGACTACGATCGCCCGATCCAGGAAGTGATCGTCGACCTCACCGATGGCGGCGTTGACTTCTCCTTCGAGTGCATCGGCAATGTCCAACTGATGCGTGCGGCGCTCGAGTGCTGCCACAAGGGCTGGGGTGAGTCGGTGATCATCGGTGTGG
>NZ_JBNFMU010000113.1:0-27385 GCF_049942315.1 Pseudomonas wayambapalatensis | reverse complement strand
CCCGCTCCTACAAAAGCAGTGAACACATGGCACCGGCTACACAGGGGGGTTAGATCAACCGCGCAGCCACCAACAGATCAGCCACGGTCTGGAAGGTGCTGTCCGGCACCGGATCCCCCGCCACGGTGCGCCGGGCAAGCTCCGCTGCCAGGCGCGCATCCATGGCATGGGGGATCCCCAGTTGCGCCGCCTCGGCCAGCATCCGCGCACTGTCTTCGGGCTCGGCCTGACACACCACCACCGGCACCGGGGTCTCTCCGCGCACATAGCGCAAACCCACCACCCAACCACCCGCCACCCCCACCATCAACGACGCCCGGCCCAGCCCCAGCTTGGTCGCCATGGCCTGCATTTCCTGGCGCTGGCGGCGCAGCTCGCGCTTGATCAACGGATCGCCATCGATATCCTTGCGCTCGCGCTTCTGCTCGCTGCGAGTCATGCGCATGTCGCGGCCGAACAGCCAGCGCTGCATCAGCACATCCGCCGCCCCCAGCACCAGAAACGCCGCCAGTACCGTGAACACCAGCGGCTTGAGCACCAGCAGGAAGGTCGACTGCAGGCACTCCGGCCCACACCGCGACGACTCCATCAACGCCTGCAGCGCATGGCGCCCGACCACATAGAACGCCAGCCCCAGCAAGTGCACCTTCACCAGGCCCTTGAGGAATTCCACCACGTTGCGCATGGCGAAGATCCGCTTGAAGCCCTCGGCCGGGTTGATGCGCTTGAAATCCGGCTTCAGCGGCTCGACCGAGAACACCAGCCCGCGCATGGTCACCAGGTTGGTCAGCACCACGGCCGTCACCGTCACCGCCATCACCGGCAGGGTGATGCCGATCAGCAGTTGCTCGGCGCTATCGAGCAGGCGCGGCCACACCGTGGCGAAGGGTTCGATGTAGATCTGCGCGGTCAGGTCCACCAGTGCCGTGACCTGGGCCTTGGCCCGTGGCGCGAGGATGGCGATGCACAGGGTGCAGAGCAGGATCACCACCCCCGACACCAGGTCCTGGCTCTTGGCGACCTGGCCCTTCTTGCGTGCATCCTTGAGTTTCTTGTCCGTTGCCGGCTGCGACTTCTCTTCGCTGGTGTCAGCCATTGCCCCCCTCCACCAGGCTCTGCAGCACCCCGACCGTGCCGCGAAACTCCGCAAGCTGATCGAGCATCAGCGGCACCAGGAAGCCGATGTAGACCACCATCAGAAGGGTGAAGAACAGGTTCTTCACCGGCAGCGACAGGTCGAAGATGTGCAGGCTCGGCGCCATGCGCGAAAGGTAGGCGAGCATCAGGTCGGTGATCAGCAACGAAATCAGCAACGGCGACACCATCAGCACCCCGATGCGCATCACCTGGTCGAGGATCGACAGCACCGCCGTCAGCGCGGAACCGGCGAACAACGGCGTGAACTGGGTCACCGGCCATAACTGGTAGCTGTGCAGGTAGCCATCGACCATGAGGATGAAACCACCCGACATGAAATACAGCGCGATCAGCATCACGGTGAGCAAGGTTGCCATCACCCCCGACTCTCCCGACGACAGCGGATCCACCAGTTGCGCCATGGTCGAGCCCCGCTGCAGGTCGATCAGCTCCCCCGCCACTTCCGCCGCCCAGAACGGGATGCCGAACAACAGACCGACCACCAACCCGACCAGGAACTCCTTGATCAGCAAGCCCGCCAGCCAGAATCCGCCAAGCTCAGGCGAGGCGGTAAAGGCCGAGAACACCGGCAGGAACATCGGCACTGAAATCGCCACGGCGGCGCAGGTGCGGATCATCCCGGTCAGGCCCAAGCGGTTGAAGGCCGGGGTGATCACCACCACGCCCATGGCACGGGCCGTGGAGAGCGCGGCCGAACTGATCACCGGGTAGGCGATCTCCAGAAAGGCATTGACGAAACCTGCGTCCATGCCCGGTCAGCGCGTCCACAGCGCGAAGTTGTCCAGCACCTGGTTGCCCAGCCCCATCACCTGCCCGGCCAGCAGCGGGCCGACGAAGACGATCAGCAGCAGCACCGCCACCAGTTTGACCACTTGCGGCAGGGTCTGGTCCTGGATCTGCGTCAGTGCCTGCAAGAGGCCCACGCTCAGGCCGACGATGATCGCCACCCCCAGCGCTGGCGCCGACAGCAGCAACACCGTCATCAGCGCCTGCTTCATCAACGAAAGGAACACGTCCTGTCCCATCGGCTCAGCTCCCGTAGCTCAGAATCAGACCATGCATCAAGCGCGACCAGCCGCTCAGCGCAACGAAGAGGAACAGCTTCAGCGGTATCGAGATCAGCGTCGGCGACACCATCGACATGCCCATCGCCATCAACACGTTGGACACCAGCAGGTCGACCACCAGGAAGGGGATGTACAACAGGAAACCGATCTCGAACGCCCGCGTCAGCTCTGAGCTGACGAACGCCGGGATCAGCACCACCAGATCGTCGTCGCGCAACTCGGCCCGGGCCTCTTCGGACCACACGTTCTGCGTGGCCTGCACGAAGAAGCCGCGCTCGCTCTCGTTGGCGAAGCGCGACAGGTGCGCCTGCAAGGGTGGCCTGATCGCCTCGCCCAGCTCCTTGAGCTGCTCGGCGTTCTCCAGTTGCAGGCCGTGGCTTTGCGCGGCCCGGTACATGTCGCCGATTACCGGCGTGGTGACGTACACCGACAGGATCAGCGCGATGCCATAGAGCACCAGGTTCGGCGGCGTCTGCTGCACACCCAGGGCGTTGCGGATCAGGAACAGCACCACGGAGATCTTCAGGAACCCGGTCAGGGTCACCACCGCCAGCGGAATCAGGCCGATGGAGGCGACGACCAGGATGATCTCGATCAGGTTTGGCTGGTAGCCACTCATGATGCGGCAAAGCTCAGCAGGCGCACGCCCAGGCCGTCGCCGATCTTCACCAGTTGGCCCTGGCCGACGCGGCGGCCGTTGATCATCAGGTCGACGCCTTCGTGCATGCGCGGCGCCAGCTCCAGCACGCTGCCCACGCCCAGCTCGCGCAGTTGCGCCAGGCTCAACTCGACGCTGCCGACCTGGCAGACCAGTTTCAGTTGCAGCTCGTCAAGGCTGCTGTCCAGGCTCGGCCCGGTGCCCTGTTCGCTCATGTGTCGCTCCTTCAAGGCAAGCGCGGTGATAGGGGGTTCGAGTAGCTGCAGGCGTTGTCCGTCGCGCTGCACACGGGCCTGCCACTGGTCGTCCAGGTGCAGGCGCAGATGATCGTTCGGCCAGGGGTCGAGCATGACCACATCGCCCGGCAGCAGGCTGCGCAGCTCGGCCAGGCTGAGCCAGGCTTCGCCGCCGTCGACGCCCAGCGTCAGCGCCAGGCCACCGAGGTCGTGGGGCATGGGAGTGGCGTGCTGTTCCAGCAATAGGGCGATCTCGGCCCAGGTCGCGGCATCGCAGCGCAATTGCACCGCCAGCGCGCTGTCACCCAGGTGCACCGCCAGGCCAAGGCTCAGCGGCGCCAGCTCGACGCACTGCGCTAGCGCGCGGTCGAGCACGCGGATGGGCTGCGCGAACAACTGCTCCAGCGGCGCGATCAGCGTCAGCAGCGCCTGCTCCAGCAACAGCGCCGCGGGCAGGCTCGGCAGCACCAGCCCCTCGGGCAAGCCGAGCAGATCGAGGGCACGGGCCGGCACGAGCAGCTGCATGGGCGAGTCGCCCAGCGACAGCCACAACTCAAGCTGGGGTTCATCCATCGCCACACCACTCGACGCCCAGGCGACACTCAGCGGCGCCCCGCCCAACTGCCCCTGCCAGGGCTGGCGCGGCCGATGCAGGCGCTGGTGCAGGGCTTGCCAATGCGGGTCAAGGCGCTCCAGGCTGCGCTCGAAGGCCAGCGCGTCGGCGGGCACCTCGGTGGTCTGCAGGGTCAAGGCGTGAGATCCAGCAAGGGGGCAAACAGGTCTTCGCCTTCATCCTGCGCTTCCACGACGCGGCGCTCGCCCAAGGCGTGACCTTCGACCAGGGAATCCCAGGCATCGGCCTGGCGCTGGCGAGCGACATGGGCCTGACGCAGGCTCTCCTGGGTCTGCTCCTGCTGCTGGTGATAGTCGTGGGCCTCGTCCAGATTACCCAGCAGCGTCTCCTGTTCGTCCTCCAGCTCCGACAGGTGCACTTGCGCGGCAAGCCAGGCCTTGACCGACAGCCCCTCGCTGAAGCGACCGTAGAGTTTTTCTGCCTCGAGCGCGGAGGTTTCCCGCGCCAGACACAGCCGCTGGCGGGCGTCGTCGAGGGCCGCATGGGTTTCGCGACAGAGCTGGCGCTGCGCGGCCAGTTGCGCCGACGCCCGTTGTTCACGCAATTGGCGCAGGGTCTGCAGGCTTTTCAGTTCGTGACTCTTCATGGGCGCTCCTCGTTCATGCCAGCACCTTGCGCATGTGATCCAGGGTTTGTCGGGCGCCGCTCGGCTCCGCCGCCGACTGGCGCAGGAAAGCTTCGATAGCGGCGTGGCGGGCGATCGCTTCGTCCGCCAGTGGGTCGCTGCCGGCGGCGTATTCACCGATGCGGATCAGCATTTCGATATCGTTGCGCCGCGCCATCAGCTCGCGCATGCGCATGGCCAGCTGGCGTTGCTCAGGGCTGGCGACCTGCTCCATCAGGCGGCTGCGGCTGCGCAGCACATCGATGGCGGGAAAATGGTTGCGCTGAGCAAGCTCGGCGCTGAGCACCACATGGCCGTCGAGAATCGAGCGCGCCTCCTCGGCCACCGGATCGGTCGCCGCGTCGCCTTCGGTGAGCACCGTGTACAGCGCCGTGATGCTGCCCCGGGCTGCGGGGCCGGCACGTTCCAGCAGGCGCGGCAGGGCCGAGAAGAACGACGGCGGATAACCGCGACGGGTCGGCGGCTCGCCCACCGCCAGGCCGATCTCGCGCTGGGCGCGGGCGAAGCGGGTCAGGCTGTCCATCAACAGCAGCACGTTGCGGCCCTGGTCGCGGTGATACTCGGCCAGCACCGTCGCCACATAGGCGGCGCGGGCACGCTCGGCGGCCGGCCGGTCGGAAGTGGCGACCACCGCCACGGTGCGCGCGCGGGCCTGGGCATCGAGCTGCACGTCGAGCAGCTCGCGCACTTCGCGGCCACGCTCGCCGATCAGGCCGATCACCACCACGTCGGCATCGGTGTTGCGCACCATGCTGGCGAGCAGCGACGACTTGCCCACCCCCGGCTCACCGAACAGGCCCATGCGCTGGCCACGGCCCAGGGTCAGCAGCCCGTCGATGGCGCGAACCCCCACCGACAGCGGATCGACGATCACTTGCCGGGCGAAGGGTTCAGGCGGCTCGGCCTGCAGCGGATAACGGCGCATCGGCCCCAGCGGCGGCTGGCGGTCGCCATCGAGGTAATCGCCCATGGGGCTGATGACCCGCCCCAACTGACCATCGCCCACACTCACCCCCAGCGCCTCGCCGGTGGCGGTGATTTCGGTGCGGGTCGACAAGCCTTCGAGCGAGCCGATCGGCGAGAGGATCGCCTCATCGCCATCGAAACCGATGACCTCTGCCGCCAGGGCGCGACCACTGGAGGGATCATGCAGGCGGCACAGCTCGCCGATGCGCACCCCGGCGACGCTGGCGCGCAACAGCACGCCGCGGATGCTGCGGATGGTGCCCTTCATCGGCCGTGGCCGGGCATCGCCCAGGCGCGCGTGCAGGCGTGGCAACAACGGTTCCAGGCTCACGGCGTCACCTCGGCGAACGGCAACAGGCTGCGGCGCAGCGCCTGCAACTGGGCGTCCAGCCCCAGCTCCACCGAACCGACCGGGCTGCTCAGGCGAGCCTGACCGGGCTGCAATTGATCATCGGACTCCACGGCGATCGTCGCCAGGCCATCCGTTTCGCCGTGCATGCGGCGGCGCACGGCCTCGACCTCCAGGCGCGGCACAAACAGCGTCAGCGCCTGGTCCTGGCGAAACGCAACCAGCGCCTTGCGTGTGCACAGCACGATGCGCTCGGCGTCCCCCAGGCTCTCCAGCACTTCGCGGGCAATGCCCAGGGCTAAGTCGGCCAGGCTGTTTTCCAGCCCCGCCAGGTAGGCCTCGACCTTGGCGGCAGTGTCGGCCAGCAATTCGCTGACTGCCTCGGCGCCCTTGGCGCGGCCGAGCTCGAAACCGTCAGCACGGGCCTGCTCCAGCCAGCGAGTGCTGTCTTCTCGGATACGTTCGGCCTCATCGCGGGCGGCCTGCAGGTAATCGCGTCCATCGGTCCAGGCCTGGACCTCGGCGGCACGCAGGATGCGCGACGCCGGACGGCTGGGCAACTGCCTCATTGCACGCTCTCCCGGTTCTCGGACAACGGCATCAGCAAGGCGGCGACCCGACGCACGATGCCAGGGTCGGCCAACGATGCCGAACCTTCCGCCACAGGCATCGGCAGGCGCAATTGCAGCCAATCGCGCAGGTCGGCGGGCTGCTCGTCGAACCAGGCCTGCACACAGCGCGCACCGTCGTGATCGATGGCGGTCAGCAGGTCGTCAGGCTGGCGCAACAGGTCCATTGCCCCGCCCCATTGCCGATGGGCAATGGCCAGGCCGAAGACCTCATGCCCAAGCCCCTGGCGCAGGTGCTCGACCACCTCGCGACGGATTTCCCGGCCCAAGGTCGCACCGTGCCAGATGGCCCCACACAGGCGCGGCAAACGGGCGAAATCCTGCGGCGCCAGCAGCAACACCGGCAGGTCCTGTTCGGTCGGTTGCGACACCTGATCCAATGGCTGCAACTGGAAGTGCGCCAGCATCAACGCCTGCAGGCGCGCCTGGAAACGCGGCGACTCGATCAATGCCTGGATCTGCGCACCGGCGACGTTCTCGGCGAAACAGCGGCGCAGGTGGCGCCGGTCCACAAAGGCCAGAGGCTGCCCCAGCAGGGCCTGCCATTGGGGCATCAGGCTCATGGCGCCTCCGACAGGCTGTACAGCGCACGACCACGACGCTGCTGCCAGTGTCGCCAGCCCAACAGCCCGGCGAGGGCCAGCGCCACCAGCAGGCTGCCACCGAGCAGCAGGCGCGCGCGGGACGCATCTTGCTCTAGCATCCAGATGCCCATCACGCTGACCAGGCGCGGCTGCCCCTCGTCTTCGCTCCTGGGGGCCGCAGCCTTGATCGCAGTCACCGACACACCGTCATAGCTGAGCCCGGAAATGCCGTTGGCGACCAGGGTCTTGATCTGCGGGATCAGCGGATTGATGTCGGTGTTGGCGTCATAGCGCACCAGCACCGAGGCCGACGACGGGGAAATCACCCGCTTGAGCAAGTCGTTGTCCGGCAGCACCACATGCACCCGCGCCGAGACGATGCCGTCGATCTGCGAGACGCTGTGCGACAGCTCTTCGCTCAGGGCGTAGACCATCTGCGCACGCTCCTGCACCGGCGAGGACACCAGGCCATTGCTCTTGAACACTTCGCCCAGGTTGGAGAACGACTGCCCCGGCAGCCCGGCCTCGTCGAGGCGGGCCATGGCGTCGGCAAAGCGACGCTCGTCCACCACGATCTTCATCTGGCCGTTGTCCTGGACCTTGCGCGAGGCCGGGATGCCATCGCGCAGCAACACCGCGAGCATGGCATTGGCCTCGCGCTCGCTGAGGTTGCTGTACAAGTCCATGTCACAGGCCTGCAACAGGCTGGCCAGGGCGACGACGATCAGCACACGCAGGGCTCGCCAACGACGGGTCATCGATTCATTGTCCTTTGAGCAGGGTGTTGGCGGAGCCGGAAACCTGGGTCGCGCCACGCACCACCATCTGGGTTTCGATGGAGTAGTCGAACATCCGCCCGAGGGACTCGACGATGTTCGCAACCTGGGTCTCTCCGACCTTGGGCGTGCCCTCGGCGCCCGGCGCCACGAACGGCGACGAGCCCACGGCCGGGCTCGACGATGGCATCGCTGGGCCGCCATGGCTAAGCAACTCGGCCCGAGCGCTGAAGGTGCGCGAACGGTCGATGAAACCATCCAGGCGCTGCATCAGGCTCTCACCGATCTGGTGAGGACTGGCACCTTCAGGCATGCCCTTGGCGCTGTTGGCCATGTGTTCGAAGAGATTCTGGGAGGCACCAAGCCCCCCTTGTCCTCCTGACGGCGGCAGTGCCGCCGTAGTCGCAAGACTGGCTGTCATGGCCGCTTACTCATCGTCGTCCGAGGACTGGGCTTCGTTCAGCATTTCCTGCGCCTTGGGCATGATGATGAACTGCCCGCCGATCATCACGGCCTGGTTCACCAGCGCCTCCTGGAAGCTTGGATCGTCAGAGGCGTCCTGGGATTTGCCCAGCGCAGCATCGAAGCGCGCTTCAGCGCTGCTCGGGGTGCTGCCGGGGGTATCGATCGGGGTAACGGCCATGGGGCTTCTCCTGGTTGGTTTTTCAGTGATCGCTGACGCTGGCGCCGCGGAACACCCGGATACCCCGGGAGGCTGCGGACGTCGCGACGGGTTGGGGTCGGTTGTCGAGGTGCTGCTGGATCATGTTCAGGTAGGCGGGCGGTCCGGACACCAGCAGCTCGTCGCGGTCGGCGCCAGGGCGTTGCGACAACTGGCGGCCGTACACATCGAGGCTTTGCAGGTAGTCGCGCAACTGCTCCAGGTCCAACCCGGGCTGGCGACGGAACAAGCGCGTGGCCACTTCATCGTTGCTATTGATGTAGAGCACGTTGCCGTCGTAGTACCAACCCAGCGCGTTGCTGTCGCACAGCTGGGTGAGGAATTCGCCGGCAGTGCTGCTGCGCAGTGGGCTGCGAGCCTTGCCGCGGACCTTGTCGGACACCACCACGACCTGCTCCAGGTTCTGCCCGAACTCGCTCAGGGCGCCGCGCAGGTCCTGGTCGACCAGGGCGTAGGCATAGGGTTGGGCGAACCAGGCGGGGTCACCCTTGCCTTCATCGCTGCGCGCAGGCAACGACAGCACGACCAGCAACAAACCGATGAGCCAGAGCGGGTTACGCATGGGCAATCACCTCTTTGGCAGAGGTCACAGGCGTGAAATCGTATGAAGCGCAGTCGAATTCACACATCAAGTCGCTAGAATGGCCACTCAGTCGTCCGCTCGAGTCCTTTCCATGCCCAACCGTTTTCCGTCCACCTTGCTTCTGATCGCCAGCACCTTGCTCGGCGCCTGCACCAGCCAGCCACACAGTGCCGACGATGGCTACGATCGCCTCATGCACCTGGCGGGCGATCTGCAGCAGCGCGGCGATGCCGCCTCGGCTGCTGCGCTCTACCAGAATGCCGCGCAGCAACCTGGGCGCCATCCCGAAGCCTGGCAGAAGCTGGGCGACACCACGCTGGCCGCGGGCGATGCGCGCGCAGCCGAGCGGGCTTACCAGCAGGCGCTCGAACTGCAACCGGACAACCTCGACGCCTTGCTGGGGCTGGGCAGCGCCCAACTGCGCCAGGGCAAGCTGGAGCGTGCGGTCACGTCCCTGACCCAGGCGGCCGAACGTGGCAACCGCGCCGATGCCTGGAACCGCCTGGGCATCGCGCAGATCCTGCGCGGCCAGGCAGCCGCCGCCCAAGGGGCCTTCAGCAAAGGCTTGGCGCTGGCGCCGGACGACCTCGACACCCGCTGCAACCTGGCCCTGGCCTACGCCCTGGGCGGTCAGGCGCAACGGGCCCTGGACACCGTGCGCGTGGTCGGCCAGTCGCCCCGTGCTCTGCCCCGGCACCAGCGCAACGAACTGCTGGTCACCGTACTGGCCGGCCGCGAGCAGGATGTCGCCGGCCTGCCCCTGGACGATCTCTCCGCCAGCGAACGCCAGACGCTGCTCAACGAAGCCCGGCGCATCAAGGCGATCCCGGATGCCCAGGCCCAGGCCCGCGAGCTGGGCCTGGTGGACGGTCGCTAGCACCTGCACATGCGCGCGTTTCATTGCTTCTCCTGGCGATCGGCGCGCGCTTGCTGTTCATCCTGGCGTCGACGCAGCTCGGCGCGATCGTAACCCTCGATATAGACCTGCGCGGCGCGTCCCACGGGCGCCGCCATGGTCGGGCCGGTCGGCCGCCCCTGGGCCAGGTCGTCCGGCTGCTCTACCATGCGCATCAGCGTGAGGTTGTTGGCGCAGCCCGGCGGCAGCAGCGGCACGAAGTCCTCATCCAGGCCGAAGTCATCCTTGCTCGCCGGTTTCAGGCACTCCACCGGCAGGATCTCGGTGCTGCCATTGGCCAGTGTCTTGTGCTGGAAATCCGGTGAATAGGAGACCGGCTCCAAGTGCGTCTGGCAGCCAGCCAGCAGTGCCAATGGCAACAGCCAGCAGAGCCCGGCGGGGGCGCTGATCATCGGCTTGGAAAAGATCGATTTCATGGTCACCCCCAAAGTCAGTTCATGTAGAAGCCGAACTTGCCGCCACTGCGTGGCCCCGCCGAAGCGGTCGCAGGGCCCGGCAGGGCATCGAGGGGGGTGGCCAGGTCGCGCTCGCGGGTCGGCTGGACCAGGTACGGGGTGATCAGGATCACCAGCTCTGTCTCGTTGCGCTGGAAGCGCTTGGAGCGGAACAGGTTGCCCAGGATCGGCATGTCGCCGAGCATCGGCACCTTGTCCATGTCCTGGCTGCTTTCGCGCTGGAACAGGCCTGCTATGGCAAAGGTCTGGCCGCTGCCGACCTCGACCCGGGTATCGGCACGCCGCACGCGGAACGACGGCACCCGGTAGCCGTTGACGTCGGTGGTGTCCGAGCCCATCAGGCTGCTGACCTCGGGACGCACCTGCAAGGCGATATGGCCGTTGGGCAGCAGCGTCGGGCTGAACAGCAGCGACACACCGAAAGGCTTGTACTCGATGCCCACCAGGTCACGGTTGACCGGCACCGGCACGGGGATTTCGCCGCCCGCCAGGAAGCTCGCGGTCTGCCCGGTCATGGCGGTGATGTTCGGCTCGGCGAGGATCTGCAGCACGCCGTTGCTCTGCAGGGCTTCAAGCATCGAGTCGATGTTCACGTTGCCCGAACTGAGCCCGGCGCTGATGACATTCGATGCACCGCTGGCGGCGTCGGCGGCAAGGCGACCACCGGTGATCAAGCCAAAGGAAAAGGTGCCGTTGTTGAACAGTGCGTTCCAGCTCACCCCGTAGCGCAGCAGCTCGGAGCGCGAGACTTCGGCAAAGCGCACGCGGATGTTGACCTGGGCAGAACCGGCATAGGTCGCGCCGTTGACCGCGGGCACCGGGCTCTGGTTATCGAGCAGTGCATTGAGGTCACTGGCTTCGCCGACATCCCTGACCAAACCCTTGGCCACCAGCTGGTTACCCACGGCGCTGACCTGCGCGCCGCTGGCCGGATGCAGGTCCTGCAGCGGACGGCTGACGCTTTGGGTGGCGTTGTTCACCGACAGGCTCAAGGCCGCCAATTGCTTGCCCGCGTCGTCCAGGGCGATCAGGCTGGTCTGCCCCGGCGCCTTGCCGAACACGTAGATCACCCCGTCGGACACCACTTGCAGGTCGGCGATTCCCGGCTCGGCGACCAGCACCGACGCCACCGGCGCCTTGAAATGCAGCACCCTGCCCTCGCCCGACGCCAGGTCCAGGCGGCCATGGCTGCCGGCCGCGATCTCATCGGCAGTGGCCAGGAAGGACAGCAGCAACCCGACCAGGCCGAGCCACAGCCGGTAATGAAGCACAGCTCCAATGCGTGATGAACCGATCATGAAGCACTCGCCAGAGAAGTGACCGAGGCACCGCTGGTGGAGCGGCGTTGAGAGGTGTCGCCAAGTTCGAGAGTGCCCACGGCCTGCAGGTTGTATTCACCGGCCAACTCGCGGAACGACAGCACAGCCAGCTCCAGGTCTCCACGCAGCACCAGGCGGCGCAGATAGCGGCGCAATTCCGGGTGTACCAGCAGCACACTGGTGCGGTCTTCGGGCAGGCGCTCGCAGGCCTGGCGCAGTTGCAGCATCAAGGCGCGGCTGACCTGCTCGGGAATCGCCTCGCGACTACCGTCCTGACGCCGTATCCCAGTGCGCAACTGCTGCTCCAGCACCGGCGCCAGCACCAGGGCGCTGATCACCCGGTTGCGGTCGGCATATTGGTGGCTGATCTGTCGGGCCAGCGCTGCGCGCAGGTGTTCGGCCAGGTGCGCGGCGTCGGCATCGCGGCCTCCCCAATCGACCATGGCCTCAAGTAAGGCGCGCTGGTTGCGGATCGATACACCCTCTGCAACCAGGTAGCGCAGGGCTTCGGCCATACGCTGCAACGACAGGTTGCGCAGCACTTCCTTGATCAGCTCGCCATAGCTGCCCTCGATGCTTTCCAGCAGCGCACGGGTCTCCTGAATGCCGAGAAAATCTGCCGCGTAGCGGCGCAGGGTGCGCTCGACCGTCGCCCGCAGGACTTCCTCGGGGAGCATGAAACCGACGCCCGCCTGTTCCAGACGCTCCTGGTACTCACGAGCGATCCAGTGGGCGCTGCGCGCGGCCAGGGGCGAGTCGGCTTCGATCATCGGGATGTCGAGCAACTGCACATTGACCGGGTCGTCCCTGAGCAGCAGGCAATCGGCAGGCAGTTCACCTTCGCTCACCGGCACGCCTTCAAGTTCGATGACGAAGCGCTGGGCGGCGCTCTTGGCGTCCACATGCACGGCGGCCAGGGGCACATCGATGCCGAGCTCGCCACGGATCTCGTGGCACAGCGCCTCGAAGCGCTGGCGTAGCGGCTGTTCCGGCGCACTGGCCGCAAGGCCCGGCCCCATGACCAGAAGGATGCGGCAGTCGAGCGGCTTGCTCGCCGACACGCTGGCCTCCACCGTCGGCACCTGGGGTTCGTCCTCGGCCTCCGGTGTTTGCACAGGCTCAGCCTGCTCGATCGCCTGGCGACGCTTGAGGTAGAACGCCGAGCCACCCAGCACTGCGGCAAGCACGAAGAACACCGCCGCCGGGAAGCCCGGCAGCAGGCCGATGCCCAGCAGGATCAATGCAGTGAGGAACAAGGCACGATGGCTGGCGCCCAACTGGCGAATGATCTCCGTCCCCAGGTCACCGCTGGCACCGTCGCTGTTGACGCGGGTCACCACGGTGCCGGCCGCCACCGAAATCAGCAGCGCCGGAATCTGTGCGATCAGGCCGTCACCGACGGTCAGCAGCGAATAGGTGTGCACTGCGGTGCCGAACGGCATGTCGCGCTCGACCATGCCGATCAGCATGCCGCCCAGCAGGTTCACCGCGAGGATCACCAGGCCGGCGATGGCGTCGCCCTTGACGAACTTCATCGCACCGTCCATGGCGCCGAACATCTGGCTTTCACGCTCCAGGCGCGAACGACGGCGACGGGCTTCGGCCTGGTCGATGTCGCCGTTGCGCAGGTCGTTGTCAATGCTCATCTGCTTGCCGGGCATGGCATCGAGGGTGAAGCGCGCGGCCACCTCGGCAACCCGCTCGGCCCCCTTGGTGATGACCACGAACTGCGCCACGGTGATGATCAGGAACACCACCAGGCCGACCACCACCTGGCCGGCGATGACGAAGTCACCGAACGCCTGGACGATATGGCCGGCATCGCCGTGCAGCAGGATCAGCCGCGTGGTGGTGATCGACAGCGACAGGCGGAACAGGGTGCTCAGCAGGATCAGCGGCGGCAGCGCCGAGAACTCCACCGAGTGGTTGATATAGAAAGCGACGATCAGGATCAGCATGCTCAGGGCGATGTTCAGGCCGATCAGGCCGTCGACCAGATAGGTCGGCAGCGGGATGATCATCATCGCGATGGCCATCAGCATGAACGACACGATGATCACGTCGGTGCGCTGGGAGGCCGCACGCGCCAGGCCGTTGAGGCGATCGAGCGGGCTCATCGGGCGGCCCTGCGTGCACTAAGGTAGCGCTTGAAGCACTGGCGCGCTTCGTCCTTGCGCCCGCCGCGCCACAGGGCATGGCTGCGCAGCAGCAACAGGCCGGGTGATTCGCCTTCCTGCTCGGTGAGGCGGTCGAGCGCGTTCAGGGCACGACTGGCGTTGCCGCTGTCGGTGAAGGCCATGGCCAGGTAGCGCAGCAGCGTGCCGTCCTGCGGGGCCATCTGCGCGGCGATCAACAGCATCACCAGCGCGCGCTGGGGCTGACCGCTGCGGCGGTAGAGGTCGCCCAGGCCCTTGAGTAGCTCGATGCTGTCGTGTCGTTCGCGGGACATCATGGTTCCTGCACCTCGGCGCGTTGCTGCTCCAGGGACTGGCGCAGGTGTATCTCTTCACGAAGCAGGTCTTCGGCCAGATCGCGGATCTCCGGTTCGGCATCCAGCGACGGCATGACTTCGTCCAGCAGGTACTGCAGCAGGTCCAGCGCACGGGTGCCGCTGAACAGGTCCGGGTTGATCTCCTCGCCGGCGCACGCTTGCTCGAGCTCTGCGCGCAGCGAGCGGCGACCAGCCACTTCACGCTTGCCCAGCAACGCATCGAAGCGAGCATTGGGGCGCGCCTGCAGCGGGCGCACGGCCTCGACGGAGGGGGTCTTTTCGGTGGAAGACGGCAACAATGGCCGCGGTTCGATCCTCATGCTCGGTCCTATAGGGTCAGGGTGAAGCGTTCTTCACCCCTGGCCAGGATCACCTGGTCGCTGTCGATACGTTCCAGCATCCAGCCGTCGGCCAAGGCCGCGCCGGGATAGAGGCGCTTGCCGCTTTCGCTGATCACATAGGGGTTATTGCCGAACCACACCGCCTGGAAGCGCACCCGTGGACGGGCGACATCGGCCTGGGCGGTGACCGTGCTGTGCAGCATCACCTGCTGGCCGTAGCGCTGGTCGTAGTCCTGGCGTACGGCGAGCCAGCGCGCCTTCTGCGTCAGGTCCAGGCGCCCCTCGGCCAGCAGTTGCCCGCCTGCTTCGCTGAGCCGTACGCCTTCCAGGCCGTTGACCTGCAGCTGCTGCCCCAGCCATTGATGGGCCTGCGCCAGCGAAGGCAGCTGCGGTGCACGCGGCGCAGGCATCACGCTGGCGGCCAGGGGTTTGGGTGGCTCGCCACGCACGGCGTAGGCGAAGGCGCAGATCAGCATCAGGCCCAGCGCCAGCGCAACGTGGGTGCGGGTGAATGCCGAGGCGTTCTGGGGCTGTGCGATCGCGGCAGCGGCGCGCGCGGGCTGTTCGTGCTCCAGGCTCAACCGCGCCTCACCCAAGGCGATACGCAGCGGCAACTGAGCGCGATAACCGCTGCCCAGCGGAACGATGATCGCCCGTCCCTGCTGGTCTTCGACCCTCACTTCGCCGCCCACGGCCTCGACTGCGACCTTGCCGTCAGCCAGGCGCAATACCAGATGGCGGGGCACGACGCCCGGGTCATTGAGAATGAAGTCGGCATCAGGTGTGCTGCCGAAGGTGTACTGGGCGCCGTCCAGACTGATCCGGCCACCCTGGTGCAGACCCTGGGTGACGCTGAGTACCGGCTTGGAGGCTGTCGCGCCACCGGTGACGGCGGCCAGAGCGGTAAGGGCTGTCATGGGCGGGGCACCACCGTGAATACCACGGGCAACGGCCATTCAGGCCCTTGCCGAAAAATGCGTCGTTGCAAGACATGCGGGCGGAGCAACCTCCGCCCGCAAGGCACAACGTCAGTTCTGCGGACGCTGTTTGGTGGCGTCGAGCTCAGCCTTCTTTGCCGTGGTCAGCTCGGTGATCTTGGCCGACTTCTCGATAGCCATGTTGAAAGTGGCTTCCATCTTGGCGATTGCTGCGTCTGCGCCGCCACCGCTGCTTGCTGGAGGTACGTTGCTCATGGTGATACTCCTTCAGGATAGGGATTCATAAGAAGCCGCTTTGAGGCGGGTAGAAGTCCGTGCAAGACAGCGACTGAAGGGGATGTCAGGCAGTCGCTCTCTAACACGGGGCCCATGTTAGGCAATGAATATTCGCCACTGCTGTGAAACGTTGTGAAAGGTTGGGAAAACTCTTGATACAAATTGCCGGGCACCGCCTTTACACAAGCTACAAGCCATGCACAGCAAGGCCTTCAGCTGAAAAGCCGAATACCTTGAAATGTCTAGGATTGGGGAAAATGCGCTGTTTTCCTGGTCGAAACAGCCGGCAGCCAAGTTCAGTTATTGAATAAACGCAGTAAGGCGGGCGGCGCTATAGGGCCAATATTACAAGGCGTCAGGATAAGCGGATGAATAATCACTTCTGTGAACTCAATCAACTTTGCGCCTGTAGAAACAGCGAAAACAACTCGGACTGTGACTTGATCCCCAATTTGCTGTACATGTGCTTGCGGTGCACTTTCACGGTCTCGGCGGATATCGCCAGCTTGCGCGCGATCTCCTTGCTCGAACAACCACTGAGCATCAAGCGCCCCACTTCCAGTTCCCGTGCAGTCAGGGGTGTCTGCAGCGCCTCGACGGTTTCCTCCAGGCGGCTCTGCCAGCGTGGCGCCGGTGGCGTGGCCTGCTCCAGCAATTCGCGCTCGAACGTCATGCGCTGGCGCATCAGCCCGGCCACCCAGGGGCGCAGCAAGTCGAGCAGGGTGATCTGCTCGGCGCTGAAACGCCCCTTGGTCCCCAACGACAGGCACAAGGTGCGCTCCTTCTCCAGCTGCACATTGAACTGCACCTCGTCGGCGACCACGTTCAGGCGAAAGTAGCGCTGGTAGTAGTCGGTCTGCTCGAAGCACTCCGGCGCCACGTCCGCCAGTTGGAACAGGCCGCTGCCCGGCGCCTCGCGGCTGGCGATGTAGAACGGATCGAGCAGGTACAGGCCCTTGAGGTAGTCCTGGAACAGCGGGTCGGGCCCGCCGTCCTCGCCAGGACACTCGGCGAACACTTGCGGTCTACCATTGCTGAAGAGCAAGGCCACCCAGCTGTCGAACGGCACATACTGATCGAGCAGGCGCACCAGGGCGAGCCAGAAGCCGGGCTTGTCGAGCGTCTCGACCAGGTGACCGACCGAGCGGTGCCAGGCCAGGTCCTGCAGCGTAAGGTGCATGCCTCTACCCCTGTTGGGTTACCACGTGGGCGTAATTACCCCCGATACGGTGGCCGACGCATACTCGGGCAAGCCTTGCCTCGGTCCGATGCGCATTCTGACCGTTTTTCACCGGGCGGTCATGTCACCGCCATGGCTCGGGCATTTCAATAAAAGATTGGGTCTATGAGAACAGCAATGAAGGTCGAACTCGTGCAACTGGTGGGCCGCGACGGTGACACCGCCTACAACCTGAGCCGCACCCTGGAGGCGATCCACGCCTGCCCTGCCGGCACCGACCTGGTGGTCTTCCCTGAAACCCAGCTGATGGGGTTCCCCAGCGAGGACAACATCGCAACCCTCGCCGAGCCCCTCGACGGCCCCAGCGTGCGTGCCGTGCAACAGGCAGCGCGCGAACGTGACGTCGGCGTGGTGGTCGGCATGGCCGAAGCGGGTGACGACGGCCGCTTCTACAACACCACCCTGCTGATCACCGCTGAAGGCATCGCCCTGAAGTACCGCAAGACCCACCTGTGGGCGTCGGACCGCGGCATCTTCACCCCGGGCGACCGCTACGCCACTGCGCTGTTCAAGGGGGTGCGGGTGGGCTTGCTGATCTGCTTCGACATCGAGTTCCCCGAAAGCGCCCGCGCCCTCGGCCAACTGGGCGTCGAGCTGATCCTGGTGACCAACGGCAACATGGACCCCTATGGGCCGACCCACCGTACCGCGATCAGTGGCCGCGCCATGGAAAACCAGGCGTTTGCAGTGATGGTCAACCGCGTCGGCGAGGGGGATGGCGCCCTGGTGTTCGCCGGCGGCAGCGCGGTGGTCGATCCCTACGGCCAACTGCTGTGTGAAGCGGGCCGCGAGGAATGCCGCATCGGCCTCGAGCTGGACCTGGCGCAACTGGACGCAGCCCGTCGCGACTACAGCTATCTGGCCGAGCGACGCTTCGTCCTGCCGGGCGAGATGCGCGAGCACGATAACGGCCTGCGCGAGCTGATCATCGATAACCGCTGACACCACCGCACCTACAGAGAATCTGAGAATCCTGAGGGTCACGGCAGACTGCAAAGCCCTGACCCATGACAGGCAAGGGATGCCATTTTTTGCGTCGATTTCGACTCTGCATAACAAACATAATCTGGAGTAAGCAGTAATGGCCCGACTCAAGCGAACCCTTTCGCTCAGTGCGGTGGTGCTGTTTGGCATCGCCTACATGACCCCGATCATCGTCCTCGGGACCTTCGGCATCCTCGCCGACACCACCGGCGGCGTGGTGCCCTCGGCGTACCTCGCCGCCTCCGTCGCCATGCTGTTCACCGCCCTGAGCTACGGGCGCATGGCCGCCGCCTTCCCGGTGGCGGGCTCGGCCTACACCTATGTGCGCAAGTCGATCAGCCCGAAACTGGGTTTCCTGGCCGGCTGGGGTGTGCTGCTCGACTACCTGTTCCTGCCCATGGCCATCTGGCTGATCGGCGCGGCCTACCTGCACTCGGCCTTCCCCGCCGTGCCGCAAGCCGTCTGGGTGCTGGCGTTCATCGGCGTGACCACGGCGATCAACGTGGTCGGCCTGCGCCTGGCGAAGAACATCAACGGCGCGCTGATGCTGGTGCAGTTCCTCGTTCTGGCGGCCTTCGTGGTGCTGGCGATCCACTATGTGCTGGGGGACGCGAGCAAACCGCTGTGGTCGCTGGAGCCGTTCTTCAAGGAAGGCGTGCAGTTGCCGCTGATCATGAGCGGTGCAGCGATTGCCTGCTATTCGTTCCTGGGCTTCGATGCGGTGAGCACCCTGACCGAGGAAACCCACGAGCCGCGCAAGAACATCCCGCGGGCGATCCTGCTGATTACCCTGATCGGCGGATTCCTGTTCATCGCCGCCAGCTACTTCGTGCAGCTTGCCCACCCCTCCACCCAGTTCGAAAACGCCGACTCGGCGGCCTACGAGATCGCCCGCAACATCGGTGGCGACCTGTTCGTCAGCCTGTTCCTGGTCGGTTTGATCGTCGGCCAGTTCACCTCGGGGCTGTCCGCCCAAGCCAGCGCCTCGCGCTTGCTGTTCGCCATGGGGCGTGACGGTGTACTGCCCAAGGCATTCTTCGGGCGCCTGAGCGAGCGCTTCGGCACCCCGGTCGGCAGCATCGTGCTGTGCGGCGTGGTGGCGCTGCTGGCGTTGCACATGGATGTCACCACCTCCACCTCGTTCATCAACTTCGGCGCCTTCCTGGCCTTCAGCCTGGTCAACCTGTCGGTGGTGTTCCACTACTGGATCGGCCGTGGCGAACGCGGGCCACGCGCGGTGCTGCTGTTCCTGGTGTTCCCGCTGATCGGCCTGGCGGCAGACCTGTGGCTGATGGTGAGCCTGGATCACCTGGCGATCTACCTGGGCCTGGCCTGGCTGGCGGCGGGAATCCTGTACCTGGCAGTGCTGACGGGCGGATTCAGCAAGCAGCCGCCGGAGATGCATTTCGAAGAAGCGTGACCGAAGGGCACCGGCCAGGCCGGTGCCCTTCCTGCCAGTGCGGGCTACAAGGATCCGAAGCTAAGCTCGACGCTCAAGCTGCCCAGGTTGTCGCGCAGACCAACCCCGTAACGCCCCTCCAGATCGTCATTGATGCACAACTGCAACTCGCCCTTCTGGCCACGCGGCAACTGCACCTTGTCCCCTATCAGGAACGGCGTGCCGTTACTGCCGATACGGCCGATCAGCGCACCTTCGTTCTGCCCGGGCAAGGTATAGCCAGGTTTGGCGATCAAACCCGCATGACCACTGGCGCCCACGAACCCGGTAGCCGGGTTGGCTGTCCACTGCCCGCCCTTGCACACCGCCAACTGCCAACTGTGACCATTGACCTGCACACCGGTCCCCTGCCAGGCCTGGTTGGCCTGTACCTGCACGGTGCGCGCAAGCAGGTCGCTGGCCACCACATCGGCAGCCTGGAAGGTCAGCGCAGTGATGGTCAGGGTGGGGTTGGCGGTACCGGTGGTGGGGAACACACCGTCGCCGACCAGGAACAGGTTCTTGTGGTCCCAACTGCGCTGCTGCTTGTCGACCACCGATTTGCCCGGGTCGCTACCCATGCGGTAGGTGCCCATCAGGTGCCCGGCGCCGTAGAACGCATAGCGTTCGTTGCCATGGTCGAACACCGTTTGCGGTCCAGGTTCCTTTTTGGGGTGGAAGTCGGTCAACTCGCTGGCGCCCATCAGCTCAGTGATGATGTGCGTCGCGGCCAAACGCGCCTGCCTGAACCCTTCCTTGGTGTAGTCGGAGAAATCATATTCGATCTCCGGTCTAGCCAGCCCGAGGCCATCGGTGAGGGTATCGCTGACCTTCACTCGACACAGCGCCTTGTCCGGGTCTTTTTCCAACTGCTCGACCAGAAAGCCCAGGCGGAACTGGCGAGTCAGCACGCTGTTGAGCTGCTGGACCAGTGCCTGGCCAGACAGTGCCGAATTCTTGGGGTTGGTCCCGCCCTCGTTGGTCCCGTCGATGTAGTCGCAAACGGCCTTGTACGGATCCTCCTGCGACCAGTTCCAGCCCTCGTTGCCGATCTCGATACGCCAGGCCGCATGTTTCCTGCGAAAGTCGCCGTCACGCATTTCCTCGATGCCTGAAGTCGACAGCGGGCCACGGAACGGGAACAGCGGTTTACCCTCGGGCATCAGGCCCCAGGCCAGGTACACCGGATGGTCCGACAAGCCACAGCCAAGCTGCTTGCTGCTGTTGGCAACCCCATCCGGCCAATCCTTGCTCTTGGAGTTGAGCAGCAGTTTCGGCGTCTCGATGGCATGGGCGGCGATGACGTAACGCTGGCCCTGGGCCACGCCATCATTGCGCTTGCCATCGGCCTGGTACTGGATGAACTCGATGCCACTGACTTGCTTGTCGGTCACCAGCACCTTGCTGGCCACGGTCTGGTAGAGGATGCGCACGTTGCCGGTGTCCAGCGCCTTGGCCATGGTCACGGTGGCATCGTACTTGGCCTGGATCGGGCAGATCGGCGTACAGCTGGTATTACCGGCACAGACCCGCCGCCCGTTGTCGTTCTGCGAGTTGCGTCCGGCCGGGGTCGGGCGCACCTTCAGCGTGATGCCGTTATAGAGCTTGCCGTCAATTGCCTTGGCCACGCCCTGGTCGACCAGCGAAGGCGGGATGCCGTGCATGCGGTACTGGTAGCCCTCGGGGAAGGTCACGCCGAGATAGGACTGGGCCGCCACGTCGGCAGACACGCCCATCTCCTCCTCGGCGCGGCAGTACGCGGTCTGCAGGTCGGCATAGCTGATCGGCCAATCGACCCCGACGTTGTAGGCCGACTTCATGCGAAAGTCATTGGGCAACAGGCGCAGTGCGGTGCCCATCCAGTGCCACATGGTGCCGCCACCGACCCGCTCGTAGGTGCTGGCGAACAGCAGCGGCCCTTTCTGTACCAGATAGCTTTTCTCATCCTTGTGCGGGTCGTTGCTAGCGACCGTGATCACGTCCTTGATGGTCGCTCGGGGAGCGAACTGCTTGTCCGGGGTCTGCTCCATCTGCTCAGGCGGATAGGGCGATTCAGGCGATTTGAGCACCGCGGTGTAGAAACGCTCCAGATACTCGCTGCGGTTCGGCGGAATCGCCGGCCCCGACTCCAGCACCAGTACCTTGAGCCCGGCCAGGCCCAACTGGTAGGCCATCACGCTGCCGGCCATGCCGGCGCCCACGACGATCACATCGGCTTGCTCGATGTTCTTGGCTTGTACGAGGCTCATGGCTGCTGCCCTTCCTTGGCTTTGACACCGGTGAATTGCTCGAGGGTTGGTGGCTGCTCGGCCCAGTAGCCGAAGTGATACTGGCTATAGCCCATGGGATGGGCCTGGGCGATCTTCCACGCCCAGCTTTCCTTGTAGGCCTGGTCGGAAACCACGTGGATATCACCTTTGGTTTTCTGCGCGTCCTTCAGGTCGTAGGGCTGGTACCAACTGCCCAGCAGCCAGAGCTTCATGATCGAACGCGCGCCCTGGGCGATCGGTGAATCCTTGCGGTCCAGAATGGCGGCGGCGATCTCTTTCTCGGGCCGGCCCTTGAGGCTGACAAACAGCTCCAGCAGATTGCTGAAGGCTGCCGCGCCCATGCCGCTTTGCGCTGTGGCGAAAAACACCGGTGGCAGGTTGACCGGGTCGTCGGACGGGGCAAGGTGGTCGCTGGACAGGCCCGTCAGCAGCGCCGAAAGCTCAATGAAGTTCTGCAGGTTCTGGTCGTTCATGGCATCACTCCTTGGCGCCAGTGGATTGGGCACGTTCAAGCAGGAAGGTGAAGTCCGCGAAGCTGGTACGCGGCGATTCAGTCACCCGGGTGGTCGCGTTGTTGTGGCACTCCATGCAGCTCGAAGACGCCTGCGGCACGGTGCCCTGGTTGTAGGTTTCCAGCGTGGCGTTGGCCAGGAAGCTTGGCGCCGGAGAGCCCAGGGGGTTGACCGGGTCCGGTACCTGGCACTTCGGATCCTTGGCGGGCTTGGTCGGCCATTGCGTACTGACCAGTTGGTAGTTGGCCCAGACCGTGCCGGCCAGCGCGCCTCGCCACTGCTGGTTGAGCGCCTGGGCGGCGGCAGTGATCGGAATCTCGCGCACGATCTGCGACGGCACGGCCTTCTTCGACGGATCCCACGGCAGCGCCGGCGGCTCGTTGATCGGCCGATCGGCCTTGGCGTCATAGAAAAGGTACGGCCCCTTGCGCTCACTCATCGGCGTAGTCTTTTCCGGCACGTTGCGCACGTGCTCGAACGTCGACCACACCCACTGCTGCGCGTCCTGGGTCTTGTGCACGATGTGCAGCCCGACCAGGCCGACCTTCTGCGCACTGCACGACTCGGGAATGAGCGCCCCTTTGTCCGGATCGTCATTGCCCGGGGTATAGACCAGGGCATCGACGGCATGGAACTCATCGGCCTTGTCGCTTGCATCAAGGACCTTCCAGGCCGACTTGACCATGATCGCGCCGACCCGCTTATCCTCGTTCGAACCGCAGGCAAAGGCGATGCGGTTGTCGCTCTTGCCGAGGAACGCCTGTTGCCCCTCCTTGCTGTAAAGGCCGTTGTTGACGATATCGTCGAACATCGGCTGGTTGACCATGATCGCGTTGCGCGTGTACTGCCCGCTCTGGTCGACCAGTGGCCCGGTCTTGAACGGCTGGATGAACTCATCGAGCACTCCGGCGACCTTGCCCATCTGCTGCAGCACAGGCAGGTTGCCCTTGCCCTCACAGACCGCGGGAAGCGGGGCTTTCTCGTGCCAACCTACAGGTTTCTGCCCCTTGGGCAGGAAGATCTCGTAACTCTCCTTCCACGACTCCCACACCGTCGTTGTGTTCGGCTTGCCGATCGGCGCATCGGTGTCGGCACTGCCATCGGGCTTGGCCGGCCAGTTCAGGGCGACGAAGGTCTTCCACGACAACAGGTCGAAATCGTGCTGCAGGCTTTCAAGGGTAGGTGTGGGCGGTACCACGACGGTGACATCGAAGGGAATCTGCGGCGACAGCACGGGGCTGTCTGCCACCGCGGCCACGGCCAGTACGCTGGTGAAGCCTGCACCCAGGCAGGCCAGGTGTTTCGGTCGTTTTCTCATTATCGTCTCCTCAGCAGATAAAGCGTCGGGACGACACAAGATGCGGGCCCTTCATGGTCCCAGTATTCAGCGTTATCCCTGACGCTGATTTGCAGGCTAGCTGGCCATTTGCCACAGGAAAAATAATCGGATTAACGGTAGGGTTATTGCCCTGCCGTACCGATCAGGACACCTGTTTCACGGATGTAAAACGTTGTGAATTCCCGCGCACTGAAATCTTTACTTACATTCTGTTCTGCTACCGTCGAGCCGCCTCGAGGGTCGCCGAGCGTCCAGCAACGCTGACACGCCTTGCGCCCTTTCTGTCCCGACGAAAGGAGTTTCACGGCATGTCGACCAGCCCTCTCACCCGCAGCGCCGACACCAAACTGTCAGAGCCACGCGATCATAAGCCCGCCGCTACCTTCCGCGTGCTGCTCGCCAACAGCGAGCGCAACGCCGACAGCTACCGCAGTGCCAAGCCCGACGAGCAGATGCCCACGCTGGGCGAGCTGGCCGCGATCGAAGCGCCCGGTGCCCAGGGGGCCGACACCGTGCGCTACGTGACGGCCGCAGGCGACCATGTGCTGGTCAGCAAGGCCACCACCCCCAAGCTCTATCAACAGATCGTCGAGGCCCGCCCGGCACTGGAGGCCATCGCCAAGAGCAAGCAGGACGGCTACGAACTGCTCGGCAAGGACGCCCAGGCCCCCGCCACCCTTGGTGACTACAAGGCCATCGGTGCCGCTGACGAAGTCGGCCCCGGCCTGATCCGCTACCAGACCGCCGACGGCAAGGCCTACATCGTCGCCGAGCAGGACAACCCTGACCTGTTCAAACAGGTCTCGCAGGACTACAAGGCACTTTCGGGCATCAACCGCAGCATCGCCGATGGCTACCAATGGGCCGGGGCCGACCAGCAGGTGCCCGGCACGCTTGGCGACTTCCGCGCCGTGGGCCCCGCCGAGGAAGTCGGGCCGGGCGTGATCCGTTACGAGACCCAGGATGGCAGCAAGTACGTGGTGTCCGAACGCGACAATCCCGAGCTGTTCAAGGCCGCCAGCAGTGCCTACGACAGCCTCTCGGGCCTGCAGGCCAGCGAAGCCGACGGCTACCGGCGCGCCACCGACAATGAAGTCTGGCCGCCCTTCGACGGTACGGCCATTGGTGCCCGCGACGAGGTCGGCCCGGACCTTATCCGCTATGAACACAATGGCGAGAAAGTCGTGGTCGCCCGCGACGACAACCCCAAGCTGTTCGATTACCTGGCCGGCCTGCATGAGGTCTACAGCGACCCGGCCAAGGCTGCCGACATCCGCACTGCACTGGACAACGGCGCCGTGCTGGCCGATGCCAACACACAGGCGCCGGGCCTGAACGACTACAAGGGTTTCGGCTGGACCATCGGCCAGGAAGACAACGTCCTCACCTACGAAACCCACGACGGCACCAAGGTCGTGGTCTCGCGCGACATCGCGCCGGAGCTGTTCAAGCAGGTGGCGACCGCCAACGACACCTGGGGCAAGATCCACGACAGCGAGAAGGACGGCTACAAGCTGGCCGGCCCCAACGATTTTCTCAAGAACAAGGACATGTCTTTCGGCTCGCCGGACGAGCTTGGCGATGGCCTGATCCGCTTCGAGACCGACGAGGGCAAGTTCATCGTCTCCAAGGAGCTCAGCCCACAGCTGTACGACGAAGTGGTCGGCAAATGGGAAGGCTGGACCAAGGGCGAGGTCGATGAGACCCGCAGCAAGTACAACCTGCCGCCGCGCGAGGAGCTCGATGCGCTCAATCTCAAGACCGGGGTCAAGGCCGATGAGAAGGACGCCTCCTCGCCCGAACTGACCGTGGGCGAGTTGGCCACCAAGGAGCTGCTCGACAGCTACCGCAAAGGCGTGCAGGACGGCTCGATCGCCAAGGACGACCCGCGTGCCAAGCTGGTCCGCGCCCTCGAGGCGCAGGCCGCCTACCAGAACGGCCGCGGCATCACCGGCTACGAGGAAGAGCCCGGCGCCTTCGGCGGCACCTGGCGGGTGTTCGACAAGGAACAGACCGCGCTCACCTCCGCCGACATGCACGACATCATCGACGGCGGCAAGCTCAAGGAGCAGATCAGCACCCTGTTCGCCGACGAGACCATCCAGAAGGACTACAAATCGAAGATGGACGATGCGCTCAACCGCATCCCCAACAAGGACGAGGTCAAGCAGAAGCTGCTCGACCTGACCAACAACCCCGACTACATCGCCTACCTCAAGGACCTGCAGAAGCAGGGCAAGGACCACGAGGCCAAGGAAGACCTCAACAATACGCTCTCGGCCTTGTCGTTGTTCGATCCGGAGGCGGCCACCAAGGCGGCCCAGTCGATCCAGGCCGACGGACTGACCAGCGACCTCAATGACCTGGTCGGCGACCCGAGCAAGATTTCCGACGAGAACAAGGAGCTGGCCACCAAGGACCTGTTCGGCCTGCTCAAGAGTGTGCTCAAGGGCTCACTGCTGGACATGCCGCGCCGCACCCAGGAAGTCATCGAGAAGTTTCTCGAAGAGGGGCTGCAGGGCAAGCAGAAATCCTCGGTGGTCACCAAGGTGCTGGAAGAGCTGTCGCAGATCGACATGGCCAAGGGCAGCATCAGCGAAGCCGACCTCAAGACCGTGCTCTCCAAGCCCTATGTACCGATTGCCGACCGTGGCACCCTCGGCGAGGTGTTCAGCGCCCTCAACAGCAAGGGCATCCTCGGCACGCTGGGTGCCGGGGTGAACCTGTTCTCGGGCATCTATCAACTGGTCGGCCAGGGCGGCAAGCTGGGTGAGACCTGGCAGCAGCGTCTGTCGATCGCCAAGGACTTCGTCAGTTTCGCCGGCGCCGGCAGCCACTTCGCCAAGGTCGGCGATGCCATCGGCGGGCTGGTCGGCAAGAGCGGGTTGGTCGACTTCCTCGGCCTGGACAAGACGCTGCCGGAGATCTGGGGCAAGGGCGGTATTCAGGAGCCGAAATTCGAATTCAAGCTCAGCGAGCTGCCGGCGAGCACCAAGGCCAAGATCGCCGAAGCGCTCGATACCCTGCCCGGCAGCAAGCTCGGGGACTTTTCCGACGTGCTCGGTGACGGCGCGGGCAACGCCAACGCCGCCAAGAACGCCTATGGCGGCATCACCCAGCGCCTGGAGGACGCGGTGTCGGCCTCCGGCACGGTCAAGCTGCCACCGGGCAAGGCGGCGAAGATTGCGGGGTCGGTGATCAAGGTACTGGGCCCGGCCACAGACCTTGCCGGTGGTTTCGCCGACATCGTGCTGGGGGCCTTCACCATCAAGAACGCGATCAAGGATGGCGACCCGCTGGCCAAGGCCTCCGGTGGCCTGCAGATCGCCGGCGGTGCCTTCGGTGCCTCGGCCGGTGTCCTCGGCGCCGCCAGCCTGTTCGGTGCAGGCACGGCTGCAGCGCTGACCGGGCCGTTCTTCCTGGTGGGCGTGGTGCTGGGGGTGATTGGCGGGATCATCGGTTACTTCGTCGATCACAACAAACGGCAGAAGGCCAGTGAGAAGGAAAACGACTGGTATCGGGATTTGGCGGCCGATGGGTTGTTGCAGGGCGACTGGGCGGACAAGGTCGAGTATGCCCACTATTCGATCCACCATTATGGCGACCGCGAGGCGCCGGAGGATGACAGCCTGTTCCGCTTCCAGGAGGCCGAATGGAAGCATTTCGACGAGACGCCGCAGAAGAATGGCTCGTCGAGCAACCGCCTGGACGACAAGTTGCACGTGGATCATTGAGCCACTGATTGCAATCCATCCCTGTAGGAGCGGCGGTTCGGCGCCCCGACTTGCCCGCGAAAAGAACACCGCGGTGAATGGCACCGGCTTCGCCGGTGTTCGCGGGCAAGTCGGGGCGCCGAACCGCCGCTCCTACAGGGATGGATTGCAATCAGTGGCTCAATGATCCACGTGCAACTTGTCGT
>NZ_JBNFMU010000112.1:0-32982 GCF_049942315.1 Pseudomonas wayambapalatensis | reverse complement strand
GGTTCGGCGCCCCGACTTGTCCCGCGATGAGGCCCGCAGAAACAAAGCATTCTCTGAGGGTGTCTATGCTTGAAGAAGACGCTCTCAGGAATCGCGCCATGACCCCGATCAGTCGAGAACCCTGGTGGTTGGTGCCACCCAAGCCCGGCCAACAGGAGCAGGACCTGCACTGGGGCTATCTGGAAATCTACCCCGACGGTCGTACCGTGTTCGTCGACCAGCGCCCCAGCGACCAGGAACTGGCCGAGCGCAAGAGCTGCCGTAACTTCCCCGAGCCCGACCAGACCTGACTCAGCCCTCGAGCTGAGCCAGCCGCGCCTCCAGTGCCGAGATCCGCGCTTCCAGCGCTTCGATTCGATCCTCCGAAACGCTGCCTGCACCACTGCGTGGCCCGCTGTCCTGCTGACGCGCGGCAAGAATCGCTTCGATCTCGGCCGGATCGCCCAAGGCATGGGTGTAGCGGTCCTCGCGCTGGCCTGCCTGACGCGGTAGATGCAAGGCCAGCCCGCGCGAAACCAGGCGCTCCAGCTGATGCTGGACCTGATCGACGTCTTCGAATTCGTGCAGACGGTTGCTGCGGGTCAGCAGTTCGTTGAGGGTCTGCGGGCCCCGCAGGAACATCAGCCCCATCAGTACCAACTGCGCCGGTACCAGTTCCAGCGCCTTGTCTACCCGATGTTCCCAGCGGTCGGCGCGGCTACCCATCTGCAGGCGGGCCATGTCCTGGCCTTCGAGCGCACGCAGGGCCTGGCCGACCTGACCGGGGGAGAGGTTCATCACCGGCTCCCGGCTGGTCTTCTGATTGCAGGCCAGGACCAGCGCATTGAGTGTCAGTGGGTAGCTTTCCGGGCTGGTGGCCTGCTTTTCGATCAGCGCGCCGAGGATACGGACCTCGATACTGTTGAGGCGGCCTTCGCCTGCGGTTTCGTGTTCTGACATGGCCCTGTCTCGTTACTAGGAAAAGGCCATTAGCCTAGGCCTTGCGTCTGGCTTAAGCAATTGCGGCTCAGGCAGTACGCCGCTCCATGGCCTCGCACGCAGCCGCAGTGAACAGTACGTCGGTCGATGAATTGAGCGCGGTTTCCGCCGAGTCCTGCAACACACCGATGATGAAGCCGACGGCAACCACCTGCATGGCAATCTCGCTGGGAATGCCGAACAGGCTGCAAGCCAGAGGAATCAACAGTAGCGACCCGCCGGCCACGCCCGAGGCGCCGCAGGCACAGACCGCAGCCACCACGCTGAGCAGCACCGCGGTCGGCAGGTCGATGGCGATCCCCAGGGTATGCACCGCCGCCAGGGTCAGCACGGTAATGGTGATCGCGGCCCCGGCCATGTTGATGGTCGCACCCAGCGGGATCGACACCGAGTAGGTGTCTTCATGCAGGCCCAGGCGCTCCGACAACGCCAGGTTTACCGGAATGTTCGCTGCCGAGCTGCGGGTGAAGAACGCGGTGATACCGCTTTCACGCAGGCACAGGAGGGTCAGGGGGTAAGGGTTGCGGCGAATCTTCCAGAACACGATCAACGGGTTCATCACCAATGCTACGAACAGCATGCAACCGATCAGCACCCCCAGCAGATGCAGGTAGCCGAGCAGGGCATCCAGGCCCGCCTCGGCCAGGGTCGAGCTGACCAGGCCGAAGATCCCCAGTGGAGCGAAGCGAATCACCACGCGAACCAGCTGCGTGATGCCTTTGGACAGGTCGTCGATCACTCCGCGGGTTGCCTTGCCGGCCTTGCGCAGCACTATGCCCAGGCCGATGGCCCAGGTCAGGATGCCGATGAAGTTGGCATTGACCAGGGCACTCACTGGATTGTCCACCGCGCTCAGGAGCAGGCCCTGCAGCACTTCGGTGATGCCGCCGGGGGCGCTCAGCGTTGCTTCGTGTGGGTTCAGTATCAGAGTCGAAGGGAAGGCCATGCTCGCTACCACGGCGACCACGGCGGCACCGAAAGTGCTCAGCAGGTAGAGCCAGAGGATAGGGCGGATATGGATCTGCTGACCTTGTTGATGGTTGGCGATGGAGGCAATCACCAACACGAACACCAGGATCGGTGCCACGGCCTTGAGGGCCGAGACGAACACCTTGCCGAGGAATGCAAGATCCAGGGCCAGGCTCGGGGCGACCAGCGCCAGGGCGATACCGGCAGCCAGGCCAATGATGATCTGGGTCACCAGGCTGGTGCGGCTGAGAAGGCGAAAAACAGGGGTCATGTGCAGCGGGGTCTCGGGTTTGAACGAACCGCGGACTGTAGCACAGGAGCTGTAGTACATGGCTGACGGTATTGTTTCCCGCATTTACGCTAGGGATGGCAGTGCTATTGGCCCGATAAGGGCCAGTATGAACTCACCAGTTGAACAGCTCCCTGCGCGCGCCTTCGGTAATCGCCACGATCCCCGGATGCTTCACCTTGCGCTCCACAGAGATCGCATAGAACGACTCATGCACCGCCTCGGTCTGTCCGATCAGTTCCACGCCGTACTGCCGACACACCTCATCGGCGATCACGCTGGGCGCCACGAAGATGCCGCTGCCCGATTGTCCGAATGCCTGCATCAAGGCGCTGTCGTCGAATTCACCGACGATGCGCGGTTGCACCTGCTGCTCGGCCAGCCAGCGCAACAGGCGGCTGCGCACTACCGTTTCCTGTCCGGGGATCAGTAGCGGTGCGTCGTCGAGGCAGCCGGGGAAGGGCTGCTTCAGCCGAGTGGCAAGGGCTGCGGTGGCGAAAAAGCTCAGGCCGCACTCACCCAGTTTCTGGCTGTACCCCTTGATGTCCAGATGGCTGGGCATGGGGCTGTCGGAGATCACCAGGTCAAGGCGCTGGATCGCCAGGTCCGCGAGCAGGCGCTCCAGCTTGTCTTCACGGCAGTTGATGCGCAGTACTTCGTCAAGCTCCATGGTCGGTGCCAGCAAACGATAGACGATGGACTTGGGCACCACGTCCGCGACCCCTACGCGGAACAGGATCTGTTCCTGGGGGCCGGCGCGCAACAGGGTCTCGAGTTCGCTGCCAATCTGGAACATCTGCTCGGCATAGGCGAGGGTCTGGCGGCCGGTTTCGGTCAGTTCCAGTTGTCGACCGACGCGTTGGAACAGCTCCAGGTTGTAGGTCTGTTCCAGCAGGCTGATCTGCCCGCTGATGGTCTGCGGCGTAAGGTTCAATTGCTCGCTGGCGCGGGTGATGCTGCCAGTGCGGGCCACTACCCAGAAATAGTGAAGCTGACGGTAGTTGAGCATGGAGGTACGACTCGATTCGTAAAAATCGAAGTATAACCGCTGAAAATACGAATTTTCCTGAACTATCGGTCTCTCTAGAATTCGACTCCATCAGGCGCGCTGCGTGCGCCAGCCGAACATCGATAAGCGAGGACCTTATGCTACAACTGAAATCCATCGGCACTCCGTTGGTACTGGTGCTGGCGCTCTTGGCCACGGCGGGTTGCGACCAGGCCGAGAAGTCGGCCCAGCAGGTGCTGAACCAGGCCGCCGAGTCGGCCAAGCAGGCGATCGACAAGACCAACGAAGCCGCCCAGCAAGCCTTGAACGAAACCCTCGGTGGCAGCGAGCCAAAAACCGAGAGCAAGCAAGACAAGAACGACACCCAGGACATCTGAGCGAAGGAACACTAAATGGAATACTTGCTGGAACTTGCTGCGAGCCCCACCGCCTGGGTCGCCCTGGCCACACTGGTGGCAATGGAAATCGTGTTGGGTATCGACAACCTGATCTTCATCTCGATTCTCACCAACAAGCTGCCTGAGGCCTACCGCTCCAAGGCTCGACGGATCGGTATCAGCATGGCGTTGATCATGCGCCTGGCACTGCTCTCGACGGTGGCCTGGATCGTCCAGTTGACGGAGCCGGTGATCGAGGTATTCGGCCACGCCTTCTCCTGGAAGGACATGATCCTGATCGCCGGTGGCCTGTTCCTGTTGTGGAAGGCAACCAAGGAGATTCACGAAAGCGTCGATCCGCATGGTGCGAAGGAAGAATCCAAGGCCGGCACCACCGTGACCCTCGGCTTTGCTGCGGCGATCGGTCAGATCCTGTTGCTCGACATCGTCTTCTCGGTAGACAGCATCATCACCGCCGTGGGCATGACCGAGCACTTGCCGATCATGATCATCGCTGTGATCAGTGCGGTGATCGTGATGTTGGTGGCCGCCGACCCGCTGGCCAAGTTCATCAACGACAACCCTACCGTGGTGATGCTGGCGCTGGGCTTCCTGATCATGATCGGCATGACGCTGATCGCCGAAGGTTTCGGCGCCCATGTACCGAAAGGCTACGTGTACGCAGCGATGGCCTTCTCCACGGTGATCGAGATCCTCAACATCATGGTTCGCCGGGCACGCCTGAAGCGCGAGGCGGCTGAAGGCTGACACCGGGCTGACGCAAAAGAGAAGGGGCTGCCAGGCAGCCCCTTTTTCTTTTGCGGATCAGGTCAATGTGCCCCGGCGTGCCGGCGGGTGCGATGCAGCGGCTGAGGCTTGGGCGCGGTGGCGGCTTGGGTGTGATGCGGTCGGGCATGGCGTCGAGCGATGCGCAGTACCCCCCAGAGCATGGCGGCGGCGACGCTCAACCACATCGCGACCAGCATGAAGATTGCCATTGTCAGGCTCATGTGCGTGCCTCCTTCTCTCGGGACAGCTGTGGGCTGTTCCCTCCAGACACTTTCTTAGTCTAGCCGCACGCGTGTGACGTTCCATTGACCGAAGGTCTATTGCTTGGGCCATTTCGTTCCAAGCCCGAAGCGGGCTATACCCGGGCCGCGCAGGCGCCTATGATCGGAGCCCAGTGCCGGGCGCTGTCTGCCGGGCGTCGAAACAAGCGAGTGTCCATGTCGCAGCATTTCTTCACCTCCCTGAGCCCGCGCCGCCTGCTGGCGGCCTGCCTGGTGGTCGCCAGCCTTGCCGGTTGCGCCGGTTCTCCACCGGCGGCGCTCGACAAACTGCCGCAGCGGGTCGAGATCAGCAGCGTGCCGTTCTATCGCGGTAATGCCAATCTGAGTGGTTCGATGGCTCTGGCGGCCGTGCTTTCGCAGCAGGGCGCGCCGATCACGCCTGGCCTGCTGGACAAATCGCTGAATCTGCCGCAGGGCGCGGCGTCGCTGGAAACCGGCATTCCCCGGGTGGCCCGCGAGTACGGCATGGTGGTCTATCCGCTGGACAAGCGCCTGGATGCCTTGCTCACCCAAGTGGCGGCCGGTCATCCGGTGTTGTTGCGCTATCACGATGGTTCGGCGCTGTGGGGCGAGCCACGCTATGCGGTGCTGATCGGCTACGACCGTTACAAGCAGCGTGTATTGCTGCGTTCAGGGATGGCGCGGCGGCATCTGCTGGATTTCGATACCTTCGAGAGCGCCTGGGCCAAGGAGGGGAGTTGGGCGGTGCTGGTGCAACCGCCGCAGCGCCTGCCGGCCCAGGTCGACCGCCAGCGCTGGATGAAGGCTGCCGACGAGCTGGCGCGCGATGGCCAGGAGATTGCCGCTAAGCAGGCGCTGCGTAGCCTCGGGCAGTAGCTGCGGCGGTACTGATTACATTTCGCGGGTAAACCCGCTCCCACAGATGCACGCTTGTGGAAGCGGGCTTGCCCGCGAAATGAACAAGCCGGTGCTACATCAGAACCCCAGGCGATCCCGCAGGCTGTAGTACCACGCACCAATGGCGCTGAACGGCACACGCAGCAACTGACCACCCGGGAACGGATAGTGCGGCAGGCCGGCGAAGGCGTCGAAACGCTCGGCCTGGCCACGCAGTGCTTCGGCCAGAACCTTGCCCGCCAGGTGGGTGTAGGTCACGCCATGACCCGAGCAACCCTGGGAGTAGTAGATGTTGTCGCCGATACGACCGACCTGCGGCAGACGCGACAGGGTCAGCAGGAAGTTGCCGGTCCAGGCGTAGTCGATCTTCACGTCCTTGAGCTGTGGGAAGGCCTTGAGCATCTTCGGACGAATGATCGCCTCGATGTTCGCCGGGTCACGTGCGCCGTAGACCACGCCGCCGCCGAAGATCAGGCGCTTGTCGCTGGTCAGGCGGTAGTAGTCGAGCAGGTAGTTGCAGTCCTCGACGCAGTAGTCCTGCGGCAGCAGGGTGCGGGCCAGTTCCTCGCCCAGTGGCTCGGTGGTGATCACCTGGGTGCCGCAAGGCATGGACTTGGCGGCCAGTTCCGGCACCAGGTTGCCCAGGTAGGCGTTGCCCGCGACTATGATGAACTTGGCGCGCACTTTGCCCTGTGGGGTATGCACCACGGGGTTGGCGCCACGCTCGATGCGCACGGCAGGGGTCTGCTCATAGATGACGCCGCCCAGCGACTCGACCGCAGCGGCCTCGCCCAGGGCAAGGTTCAGCGGGTGGATGTGGCCGCCGCTCATGTCGAGCATGCCGCCGATATAGCTGTCGCAGGCGACCACTTCACGGATGCGCTTCTGGTCCATGAGTTCCAGCTGGGTGTGGCCGAAGCGCTCCCACAGGCGCTTCTGCGACTCCAGGTGGCCCATCTGCTTGCTGGTCAGGGCCGCGAATACGCCGCCGTCCTTCAGGTCGCACTGGATGTTGTACTTGGCCACGCGCTCACGGATGATACGGCCGCCTTCGAAAGCCATCTCGCCCAGCAGTTGTGCCTGCTTGGGGCCGACGGTGCGTTCGATGACGTCAATGTCGCGGCTGTAGCTGTTGACGATCTGCCCACCATTGCGGCCCGATGCGCCGAAGCCGACCTTGGCGGCTTCGACGACGGTCACCTTGAAGCCGTTCTCCAGCAGGAACAGTGCGCTGGAAAGGCCGGTGTAGCCGGCACCGATGATGCATACATCGGTCTCCACCTCACCCTGCAGCGCCGGACGTGGCGGCACCGGGTTGGCCGAGGCGGCGTAGTAGGACTGGGGGTAGGGGGTGTTAGCCATGCTCGGAAAACCTCGTGTTTTATATTTTTAACGAATGTACCGATGCTATCAATAATAATAAACACCCGCTAGTCGTATGGTGAAAATCCTTTACAGGGGTGTTGTCTGCTAGTCATGGGCGCAAATATTTTTAGAATCAGTAGGTTAGCTCGAAAAAAACTGTTGACAGGGATTTTCTAGCGCGTAGAATGCGCCCTCATCGACAGGCACATAGCTCAGTTGGTTAGAGCACCACCTTGACATGGTGGGGGTCGTTGGTTCGAGTCCAATTGTGCCTACCAAATCGACAAAAAGGGCGATCCGCAAGGATCGCCCTTTTTTGCGTCCGGGCTTTGATCCGGTCTGCAAAGTTTTTGATTTTTTTGAGAAAAAACGCTTTACAGGTGTGCGATCGATCACTAATATGCGCACCACACGACAGGCACATAGCTCAGTTGGTTAGAGCACCACCTTGACATGGTGGGGGTCGTTGGTTCGAGTCCAATTGTGCCTACCAAATCGACAAAAAGGGCGATCCGAAAGGATCGCCCTTTTTGCATTCGCCTCAGGAAACACCGGCCTGGGCGTGACACGCCCTGCGACAGCCTGGCCGTCGGCGCTCCCGACCCGCCATGCTAGAATCCGGCCCTTCGAATCGGGAGATGAACGCGTGCGCAAACTGGCGGTGGTAATGGCGGTGCTGGCCCTGGCGGGCTGTGAAAACGAGGTCGAGGGTGTGCACAAGCAGGTGGCCGAACACCTGCACAACCCCAAGACGGCCAAGTTCGCCAACGTGCGGATCGACACCCAGGGCTCCATCTGCGGCCAGGTCCGCGGCAAGGACGACGCCGGCCAGTTCGAAGCCTATCGCAGCTATGTGGCAATCAAGCACGATGGCCAATACGAAATCCTGGTCGACGACAGCGGCAACAACCTGCGCATCCGTGAGATCTGCGGCGGTGCTGAGTTGCAGCGTCGTGCCGATGCCCTGGCTGGCGAGCCGGCCCCGGAAGGCTGGGATGTCGAGGTGGTGCAGGGGCCCAATATGGGCGCACTCACCGACATGACCGCTCGCCTGATCGAGAAGGGCATTCCCTCCTGGGTCGAATACCGCGACGGCAAACCTGTGGTGCTGATGGGGCCGTTCCCTACAAAGGGCGAAGCGGATGCACGCAAGGCTGATGTCATGGCGCGCCTGGGTACCGACTCGATCGTCATCCAGCATGGCGCCAAGCGCTGACGGCTTCCCCCTCATGCAAAGGTTGCAGGCATTGTGGTGTGCATGCCTGTGATGACAAGGATCTGGCGCTGAACATTCATTGGCGCCAGGGCTTTGAACTCGAACGGTATTTTTCCGACTATGCTTCAGGTGACGGTGTATTTGCCGATGCGCCTGCCATCGGGCATCGTCGGTACCCAGAGGGTTGAGTGGGGAGAGGGAGCATGTCCAACCTGGAACGAGCGATCGTAGTGGCGACCAGGGCCCATGAAGGGCAATTCGACAAGGGGGGCGCGGCTTATATCCTGCATCCGCTACGGGTGATGGAGCGGGTCTCGACGCCCGAGCAGCGGATCGTCGCGGTGCTTCACGATGTGCTGGAGGATACGCCGCTGACCCTGTCAGACCTGGCTCGTGAAGGCTTCAACCTGAAGATCCTTGCGGCGCTGTTGGCGTTGAGTCGGCGTGAGGGTGAGCGCTACGAGGATTTCGTCGTGCGCCTGGGCAGTGACCCGCTGGCGCGCGAGGTGAAGCTGGCTGACCTCGCCGACAATAGTGACCTCTCGCGAATCCTGTGTCCGGGGCCCGCGGACATCGCCCGGTTGAGTCGTTATCGTGAGGCCAGCGCCTATCTGCTGGCACTGGCGTGATGGCACCACGCCCTTCGCAGGAGCGCCTGGTTACGCTACGGGGCCGATTCTACAGGGGGTGAGCTTCAGCCTCCGGATCATTGAGCGTGGTCATGCACGCATCCATCAGTACATGCAGCGCGCTGATGCGTTCCAGCCCCAGCGCATCCTGTAATGAATCCTGTGCCGCCTGCCACGCCTGATTACCTTCTTCGCGTTTATCTATCCCTGCCTCGGTGATCTGCACCGCACGGCTGCGCGCGTCGCCGCCTGCCGAAATCGTCAGCCAGCCCTGAGCTACCAACGGTTGCATGTTGCGCGTCAGGGTCGAAGGCTCCATCTGCATGGCCTTGGCCAATTCGCCCGGGCGCAACGGGCCGAGCCGCAGCACGTGGGACAGCAGGGCGTACTGGGTGTTCTTCAGGCCTATGGCAGCCAGGTGCTGGTCGTAGTGACGGGTGACCATGCGCGTCAACTGGCGCAGTTTGAGATTTGTGCAGCCGGAGGGCTTGATTGGTGTGTTCATGTGAAATATTGTACCTGCAACATTTGTATATGCAAATGTTCTGTCAACCGGGAGCGATCATTCCTGGCGGCTGTTGGAACGGTATTCATCAGTTCAGGAGCATTCATGCGTTACACACCCTTTGGCAAGACCGGATTACGACTGTCCCAGCTGGCATTGGGTACAGGCAACTTTGGCACCGCTTGGGGCCATGGCGCCGACCCCGAGGCGTGCAAGGCGATGTTCGACACCTACCTGGAGGCGGGCGGCAACCTCATCGACACGGCGGACATCTATCAGTTCGGCGAATCTGAAACACATCTGGGGCGCTTGCTGGCGGGGCGCCGCGATGAGGTGGTGCTGTCGACCAAGTTCACCCAGGGTGCGTCGCCCGCCGCGGGGGTGCTGACCACCGGCAATAGCCGCAAGGCCATGGTCACCTCCCTGGAGGCCAGCCTCAAGCGTTTGAACACGGACCGTATCGATCTGTACTGGGCTCACTTCCCCGATCATGTGACCCCGACCGAAGAGCTGCTGCGTGGCCTGGAAGACCTCTCGCGATCAGGCAAGGTGCTGTATGTCGGCCTTTCCAACTTCCCCGCCTGGCGTGTGGCTCACGCGGCCACCTATGCCCAGCTTTCTCGCGCCGTACCCATCGCGGCTGCGCAGTTCGAACACAGCCTGGTGCGCCGCGAATGCGAGCTTGACCTGTTGCCGACCTGTCGGGCATTGGGTTTGGGCATGATGACTTTCTCGCCCTTGGGTGGCGGCATGCTGACCGGCAAGTACCGCCAGGGCGAGTCGGGGCGCGCCCAGGGCCTGGGCGGCAAAGTGTTCCAGCCGGAGAATTCGCCGCAGCGCAGCGCGATCCTCGATGCGCTGCTGGACGTGGCACAGGAGCATGGCGTCCCGGCAGATCAGGTAGCGATCGCCTGGGCTGCCAGTCACGACACGCTGCCGCTGATCGGGCCGCGTTCGCTGGTGCAGTTACAGTCGAACCTGGCGGCCCTTGAGGTGAAACTCAGCAGCGAGCAGTTGCAGCGCCTGGATGACGTCAGCCAGTTCGTGTCGCTGCCCGTCGAGCGGACCTCCCGCGCCCCGGTGGCATGAGGGTCAGCGGCAGTTGCCGGCCTTGCGGTAACCGGCGGCCTGGGCTTGCGACTCGGACTCGAAGCTGACCTGGTTCTTGGCTGACACCTGATTGTAGCCAGGGCAGCCGCTGGGCAAATGGTAGAGGTGGCTGTTCTGGTTGCCGATGATCGCACCCGTCACGCTGACCTTGGCCAGGGTAGGCTGAGGTGCGGCCTTGGTGGGTTTGTCGGCAAGGCTGCTGACAACACCGTCGCCGACGGTCTTGTAGCCGGCTGTCCAGCGTCGCTCGCCGCTCACGAACGGGTTGGCGTGCCCCATGATGCCGGCGATACGGCGGTCGCGCTCGCGCTCCCAGGCGGTGACCGGGTACTGCTTGTCCCAGGCCATGAGCAGTTGTTGCTGCTGGCGCGACATGTTCAGGCCATAGCGATCGAACATATAGAAGGTGGTGCGGGCGACCAGGCCCTTGACTTCATCGCGCGGCTCGGCAGCGCGCTGGTTGAAATCGACGCGGGTCTTGCACTGGCCGTACTGCTGCCCCACACCCGAGGCCATGCCATAGTTGAAGTTGCTGCGATCGCCATTCACCTCGCCCACCGCCGGGTACAGGTTGAACAGGTCGGCTTCCATGGCGCGAAATACCGGGTCGTCGTCGGCGCAATGCTCGCGGCCGCCGTTCTTCCAGCACTGGCGTTGATGGCCCAGGGTCCAGGCCGGCACGATGTGTTCCCATTCGGTACGGTCGGCGCGGGTCTGTTGCTTTCGGGCTTGCAGGCCGCAGGAGGCGGGGTCGATGCGCCCCCCGGACTTGCCCACCCAGGTCCATTTGCAGCCGCAGTAGAGCTCACCCATGGCGCTGCTGGCCTGGTCGAGATAGATCTTCTGTTTGGCCACGACCTTGGCTTCGGCAAAGGTGGCGGGAGGGTTGGCGAGCGCTGGAGTGGCGACGGACAGGAGCAGGGCTACGGCAGACAGCAGTTTTTTCATGGGCGAGCGCAAATCATCTTTCGGTGGAAGAGGGGGCGGGGAAAGGATCAGTCTTCTTTGGGGATGGTCCAGAAGATCTGAATACCGCCATCGTCGCGATGGGCGAGGGTGACGTTGTCGTTCTCGGCAATTTCCTCGAGCAGCGTTTCCCAGTCATCGGGGGACTCGTGCTCCAGGCGGAAGATCAGCGCTGCTCGGCTGCGCTGGGCGGTGGGGCTATTGATGATCTTCTGGATGCGTACGCCGAGTTGTTCATAACTGCTGGGCGCTGCGGCGGGGCTGGCCATGGAGCTTTCCTTGTTTTGCTGTATGTGCGTACAGTATTTCACTGTCAGTTTTTTCGCAACAGCGTGTCAGGCAAAAAGCATCTATGGCGCTTGGAGGGGCTGGCACGAGTAGGCCGCCCCGAAGGATGAGGCTGCCGCAACCTCTAGGGAGAGATCGCGGCAGCTTTACTCTTTACATCGTGAGCCGGGTCGTCATACCTGCAGCCTTGCTCATGGCTGGATCAATATTCCCAGAAGATCCGCTGCAACTCCTTGCTGTCCTGGGTCTTGGTCATGGCCACCATGGCCAGGATCCGCGCTTTCTGCGGGTTCAGGTCATGGGCCACGACCCAGTCGTTCTTGTCGTCCGGCTGCTCGGCGTTACGCAGCACGAAACCGCCCTGGTTGACGTGCGAGGAGCGAATGATCTGTACGCCGTCCTTGCGCAGTTCTTGCAGTGCCGGCACCACGCGCGACGACACCGAACCATTGCCGGTGCCAGCATGGATGATCGCCTTGGCACCGCCCTGGGCCAGGGCTTTGTAAGCGGTGTCGGTCACGTTGCCGTAGCCATAGGCGATGTCCACCTGTGGCAGGCTGCTGATCTGCTTGATGTCGAACTCGGAGTTAGTGGTGTGGCGCTTGGCTGGCAGGCGGAACCAGTAGGACTTGCCCTCCACCACCATGCCCATCGGGCCCCAGGCGCTCTTGAAGGCTTCGGTCTTGATGTTCACCGACTTGCTGACATCGCGACCGGACTGGATCTCGTCGTTCATGGTCACCAGCACGCCCTTGCCGCGCGACTGCTTGTCGCCAGCCACAGCCACCGCGTTGTACAGGTTGAGCATGCCGTCGGCAGACATCGCGGTGCCCGGGCGCATGGAGCCGACGACCACGATCGGCTTGTCGGTCTTCTCGACCAGATTGAGGAAGTAGGCGGTTTCTTCCAGGGTGTCGGTGCCGTGGGTGATGACGATGCCGTCGACGTCCTTGCTGTCGGCCAGTTCCGCGACGCGTTTGGCCAGCTTGAGCAGGTCGTCGTTGCTGATGCTCTCGGAGGCGATCTGCATCACCTGTTCGCCGCGCACATTGGCAATGTCGGCCAGTTCCGGCACGCCGGCAATCAGCTTGTCGATGCCCAGCTTGGCAGCTTGGTAGGTCGCGCTGTTGGCGGCGCTGGCGCCGGCGCCAGCAATGGTGCCGCCGGTGGCGAGGATGACCACATTGGCGAGCTTCTGCTGTTGTTCGGCTTCCTTGGCGGAAACGGTCATCGGCAGTGCAAGCAGCAGGGCGAGGGCGCCCGGCGCGAAGGTTTTCAGTGCGGTGTTCATTATTTTTTCTTCTCTCTTCCAAATGAGATGTTTGTTCGCAACAGGTTGTAGGCAGGTTCCGTACCAAGGGTGCAGTAGCCGCGAGGTGCGGGACGAGTTGAGTCGGATTTTTCGCGAGCAAGCCCGCTCCCATCCGTGTGTGGAGAGCGCAAGCATGGCGTTGCCAGTGGAGGGATGGGCTTGTCCAAGAAGAGGGTGGCAGGTGTTTTGCCATTCGGAAACCCGAACAATACCTACAAGGGCTATTCGGTTTTCCGACTATTTGCCGGATAATCTCCGACTAGCACGACCGAGCCTGGAACGCCGGAAAGTCATTTGACAAAACCTGTTCCTGTTCCCATAGTAAGGCAGCGCAAACGTTTGCGGTCCGATAAAAATCACAAGATTCGGAGTTAATCCCATGAAGCTGCCGTTCCCCGGTCGTCTGCTGGCTATTGCCGTTCTCTCCTCCCTGTCTCTCGCCATTCCGCTGTCCCAGGCCCATGCCGAGGACAAGCCCAAGGTCGCACTGGTCATGAAATCGCTGGCCAACGAATTCTTCCGCACCATGGAAGATGGCGCCAAGGCCTACCAGAAAGAACATCCGAATGAATTCGACCTGGTCGCCAACGGCATCAAGGACGAAACCGACACTGGCAACCAGATCCGCATCGTCGAGCAGATGATCGCCACCGGCGCCAACGCCCTGATCATCGCGCCGGCCGACTCCAAGGCCTTGGTCCCTGTGATCAAGAAAGCCATGGATGCCGGCATCACTGTCGTCAACATCGACAACCGTCTCGACCCTGAAGTGCTCAAGAGCAAAGGCATCAGCGTGCCGTTCGTTGGCCCTGACAACCGCAAGGGCGCGCGTCTGGTCGGCGACTACCTGGCGAAAGAGAAGCTCAAGGCTGGCGATCAGGTTGGCATCATCGAAGGTGTGCCGACCACCACCAACGCCCAGCAGCGCACCGCCGGCTTCAAGGATGCGATGGAAGCCGCGCAGATGAAGATCGTCTCGGTGCAGTCCGGCAACTGGGAGATCGACAAGGGCAACGCCGTTGCCGCCTCGATGCTCAACGAATACCCCGACCTCAAGGCGCTGCTGGCGGGTAACGACAGCATGGCCCTGGGCGCTGTCTCGGCCGTGCGTGCCGCTGGCAAGACCGGCCAGGTGCAGGTAGTGGGTTACGACAACATCAACGCCATCAAACCGATGCTCAAGGATGGCCGCGTGCTCGCCACGCTCGACCAGGCCGCCAGCCAGCAGGCTGTGTTCGGTATCCAGGCGGCGCTGAAGATGGTCAAGGGCGAGAAGCCTGATGTCGATGCCGACAATGTCATCCAGACACCGGTAGAACTGATCACCAAGTGATGCTGACAGTGCGCTGAGTCCGATGGCAGTGGTGGTTCGCCGCTTACGCAGAGTCAGCGCCAGTTCAAGCAGTTGCAGCTCGTTCCATGAGAGAGGTGGCCATGTCGGCCCATGAATCCGTGCTCAGTGTCACCGGCCTGGGCAAGACGTACGCCCAGCCCGTGCTCGGTGATGTCACGCTAGACCTGCGCGGCGGCGAGGTGCTCGCTTTGACCGGCGAGAACGGCGCCGGCAAGAGCACCTTGTCCAAGCTCATCAGTGGCCTGGAAACTCCCACCACCGGGCAGATGACCTACCGCGGCCAGCCCTATAGCCCTGGCAGTCGCAGCGAGGCCGAGCGCCTCGGTGTGCGCATGGTGATGCAGGAGCTCAACCTGCTGCCCACGCTCACCGTTGCCGAGAACCTGTTCCTCGACAACCTGCCCAGCCGCGCCGGCTGGATCAGCCAGAAACGCCTGCGTCAGTTGGCGACCGCGGCCATGGCCCAGGTCGGGCTGGACGCCATCGATCCGGACACCCCGGTCGGCGAGCTGGGCATCGGCCATCAGCAAATGGTCGAAATCGCCCGCAACCTGATCGGCGACTGCCATGTGCTGATCTTCGACGAGCCCACCGCGATGCTCACTGCGCGCGAGGTGGAGCTGTTGTTCACGCAGATCGAGCGCCTGCGTCAGCGGGGTGTGGCCATCGTCTATATCTCGCACCGGCTCGAAGAGCTGCAGCGCGTATCGCAGCGTATTGCCGTGCTGCGCGACGGCAAGCTGGTGTGCGCCGAGCCGATCGCTCGCTACAGCAGCAACGAACTGGTCAATCTGATGGTGGGGCGCGAAGTCGGCGAGCACATCGACCTTGGTCGCCGCGAAATCGGCGCACCGCTGCTCAAGGTGGAGCACATGACCCGTGGGGACAAGGTGCGCGATGTGTCGTTCGAGGTCAGGGCAGGGGAGATCTTCGGTATTTCCGGGCTGATCGGCGCCGGGCGTACCGAGTTGTTGCGGCTGATCTATGGTGCCGATCGCGCCGACAGCGGCAGCATTCAGCTGGGGCGCCCGCTGCAACCGGTCAACATCGATTCGCCCAAGGCTGCCGTGCGTGCCGGCATTGCCCTGATCACTGAAGACCGCAAGGGCGAAGGCCTGTTGTTGCCGCACTCGATCAGTGCCAACGTCGCCTTGGGTAACCTTGGCGCGGTCTCCCGCGCCGGTGTGCTCGACCCCCACGCCGAGCGCCAGCTTGCCGAGCGGCAGATCAGCGCCATGCGTATCCGCAGCGCGAGCCCCGCCCAGGCGGTCGGTGAGCTGTCCGGTGGCAACCAGCAGAAGGTGGTGATCGGTCGCTGGTTGGAGCGCGACTGCCAGGTGCTGATGTTCGATGAGCCCACCCGCGGCATCGATGTTGGCGCCAAGTTCGATATCTACGGGTTGCTGGCCGAACTCGCCCGCCAGGGCAAGGCCCTGGTGGTGGTGTCCAGCGACCTGCGCGAGCTGATGCTGATCTGCGACCGCATCGCCGTGCTTTCCGCTGGCCAACTGATCGAGACCTTCGACCGTGATGGCTGGAGCCAGGACCAGATCCTTGCCGCTGCCTTCGCCGGTTACCAGAAACGTGACGCATTGCTGCACGACGCAGCTCCCAGGATGGACGCATGAAGACTCCCACCCTCGACTCCGCCGGTACGCCGGTACGCCGCAGCGGCACCTATTTCGGCCTGGGCACCTACCTGGGCCTGGCCGGTGCCTTGCTGGCGATGATCGTGCTGTTCTCGTTCCTGAGCAGCCACTTCCTCTCTTATGCCACCTTCAGCACCTTGGCCAACCAGATCCCTGACCTGATGGTACTGGCCGTCGGCATGACCTTCGTGCTGATCATCGGTGGCATCGACCTGTCGGTCGGTTCGGTACTTGCACTGGCTGCCTCGACCGTCAGCGTCGCCATCCTCGGCTGGGGCTGGAGCGTGTTGCCTGCTGCGCTGCTGGGTATGGCCATCGCGGCCCTGGCCGGCAGCATCACCGGCGCGGTCACCGTGGCCTGGCGCATTCCGTCGTTCATCGTCTCGCTTGGCGTGCTGGAAATGGCCCGTGGCCTGGCCTACCAGTTCACCGATTCGCGCACCGCCTACATTGGCGACGCGTTCTCCTGGTTCTCCAACCCGATCGCTTTCGGTATTTCTCCGGCCTTCATCATTGCCTTGCTGGTGATCATCCTCGCCCAGCTGGTACTGACCCGCACGGTGTTCGGTCGCTACCTGATCGGCATCGGCACCAATGAAGAGGCCGTGCGCCTGGCAGGTATCGATCCGCGTCCGTACAAGATCGGGGTCTTTGCCTTGATGGGCCTGCTGGCGGGGCTGGCCGCGCTGTTCCAGATCTCGCGCCTTGAGGCTGCAGATCCGAACGCCGGTTCTGGCCTTGAGTTGCAGGTGATTGCCGCGGTGGTGATCGGCGGCACCAGCCTGATGGGCGGGCGAGGCTCGATCATCAGCACCTTCTTCGGTGTGCTGATCATTTCCGTGCTGGCCGCAGGCTTGGCGCAGATCGGCGCTTCCGAGCCAACCAAGCGTATCATCACGGGCGCTGTGATCGTCATCGCCGTGGTCCTCGACACCTACCGCAGCCGACGCGCGACCCGGCGGAACTGACCCATGGCAACCATCAAAGACGTCGCGGCACTGGCGGGTATTTCCTACACCACCGTGTCCCATGTACTGAACAAGACCCGCCCGGTCAGCGAACACGTGCGCCTGAAGGTCGAGGCCGCCATCGCCGAGCTGGACTACGTGCCCAGTGCCGTGGCGCGCTCGCTCAAGGCGCGCAGCACCGCGACCATTGGCCTGCTGGTGCCCAGCAGCGTCAACCCTTACTTCGCCGAGCTGGCTCGCGGTATCGAGGACGGCTGCGAGCGCAACGGTTATTGCGTGATCCTGTGCAACTCGGACGATGATCCGAAGAAGCAGCGCAGCTACCTGCGGGTGCTGCTGGAAAAACGCATCGATGGTCTGATCGTCGCCTCGGTGGGCGAGGACCGTGACCTGCTCGAAAGCCTGGCTGCCGTGCGCACGCCAATGGTCATCGTCGACCGCGCCTTGGAAGGCGTCGATGCCGACCTTGTGCGTATCGATCACGAGCTGGGGGCCTATCTGGCCACGCGCCACCTGCTTGAGCTCGGCCATACCGACATCGCCTGTATCGGCGGCCCGGCCGAGACCGGCGTCAGCCAACTGCGCGTGAGCGGTTTTCGTCGCGCCATGGCTGAGGCCGGGCTGAACGTGGCGGACAATCGCGTGCTGCACAGCGACTTTACCAGCCCCGGTGGCCACGCAGCGGCCGCACAGTTGCTCGAGGATGAGCCGCCGACGGCGATTTTCGCTGGCAACGACATGATCGGTTTCGGCGTGTTGCGCGCTGCGGCCGAGCGCAATATCGACGTCCCTGGCCAGCTATCGGTGATCGGTTTCGACGACATCGAGCTGAGCCGCTATGTGTATCCGCCGCTGACCACTGTCGGCCAGTCGATCCGCGAGCTGGGCGACAGTGCCGCGCAGTTGCTGCTGTCGCGCATCGCCACACCGCGTCGCGATGCGGCGCAGCAACGTATCGTCGCGCCGCGTATCGTGCTGCGCGAATCCACCGGGCCGCGCCCGGACCTGTTCAATGATTACCGCTAAGGAAGACCCATGCATGCCAAGGTCGTAGTGGTCGGCAGCCTCAACATGGACCTGGTGGCCCGTGCCGAGCGTCTGCCGCGTGGCGGCGAAACCCTCGCCGGCGACAGTTTCTTCACCGTACCCGGTGGCAAGGGTGCCAATCAGGCCGTTGCTGCCGCGCGCCTGGGGGCGAGCGTGGCCATGGTCGGCAATGTCGGCGATGACGCCTATGGCCAGCAGTTGCGCCAGGCGCTGGAGGCAGAAAAGATCGATTGCCAGGCCGTGAGCGTCTGTGCAGGCGTATCCAGCGGTGTGGCGCTGATCGTGGTGGATGCCACCAGCCAGAACGCCATCGTCATCATCCCGGGCGGCAATGGGCTGCTGACCCCCGAGTCGGTGCAGCGCTTCGATGCGTTGCTGCACAACGCCGAGGTGATCATCTGCCAGCTCGAAGTGCCGCCTGCCACTGTGGAGTGGACGCTGGCCCGCGGTCGCGAGCTGGGCAAGACGGTCATCCTCAACCCGGCCCCGGCAACGGGCCCACTGCCGCGGGAGTGGTTCGCCCATATCGACTACCTGATCCCCAACGAGAGCGAGGCCGAGGCCTTGACCGGCCTGTCGGTGAGCGATATCGACAGTGCTCGCTGCGCCGCCGAGCGCCTGCGCGAATGGGGTGCGAGCAAGGTCATCGTCACCCTGGGTGCCGAAGGGGCGCTGTTCGTCAGTGAGGGCGGCAGCCGTCATTTCCCGGCAACCAAGGTCAAGCCACTGGACACTACGGCGGCAGGCGACACCTTCGTCGGCGGCTTCGCTGCGGGGCTTGCCTGCGGGCTGCAGGAGGGCGAGGCGATCGTGCGTGGCCAGCGGGCTGCGGCCATCTCGGTCACCCGCGCGGGGGCGCAGCCATCCATTCCCTTCCTCAAGGAGTTGGCGCCATGAAGAAGACCGCACTGCTCAATATCGCCCTCTCGCGCACCATTGCCGGTCTGGGGCATGGCGACATCCTGGTGATCGGCGATGCCGGCCTGCCGGTGCCGCCAGGTGTGGAGCTGATCGACCTGGCATTGACGCCGGGCATTCCGGACTTTGCCAGCGTGCTGCGCGTGGTGCTCAGCGAAATGCAGGTGGAGCGGCATGTGTTGGCCGACGAGATGTTCAGTGCCGCACCGCCTGGGCTGGTGGGTGTCGAGGAGCAACATGCGCTGGGCTTGCTCGGTGAGCGCGAGCGTATGCCCCATGATGAATTCAAGGCCCTGAGCCGACGGGCGCGGGCGGTGATTCGCACGGGGGAATGCAAGCCCTACAGCAATATTGCGTTGATTGCGGGCGTCACGTTCTGAGGTAGTCGGCGGATGTGCCGGCCTATTGCGTGACGCGCCCTCTGAAACAGACCAAACAATAAAAGCAAAGGAGTGAAGCGGGATGTTGATCAACAAAGCCAAACGTTTGCTACAAGGAGTCGTGCTTATGTCCACGATGGCTGCTGCCAGTGCATTCGCCGCCCCGCGTGACCTGATCATCGACACTGATCCCGGCGCCGACGATGTCGTGGCCTTGTTCCTGGCCATGGCTTCGCCCGAGGAGCTGAAGATCCGCGCCATCACCACCGTCGCCGGCAATGTGCGCCTCGACAAGACCTCCCGCAATGCGCGCCTGGCGCGCGAATGGGCCGGTCGTGAAGACATTCCGGTATACGCCGGGGCAGGGCGCCCACTGGTGCGTGCGCCGATCTACGCCGCCGATGTCCATGGCGAGGAAGGCTTGACGGGTGTCGCGGTGCATGAGCCCAAGCAGCCTCTGGCCAAAGGCAACGCCGTGCAGTATCTGGTCGACACCCTCGATGCCGCCGAGCCCCACAGCATCACCATCGCCATGCTCGGCCCGCAGACCAACCTGGCCCTGGCGCTGATCCAGAAGCCGGAAATCGTCAAGGGCATCAAGGAAGTGGTGATCATGGGTGGCGCCCACTTCAATGGCGGCAATATCACCCCGGTGGCCGAGTTCAACCTCTACGCCGATCCGCACGCTGCCGAAGTGGTGCTGGCCAGCGGCGTCAAGCTGACGTACCTGCCGCTGGACGTGACCCACAAGATCATCACCAGCGACGCACGTCTCAAGCAGCTCGCCGCTGTCGGCAACGACGCCAGCAAGAAGGTGGTGGACATCCTCAACGCCTACATCAAGTACGACATGGACAAGTACGGCATGAGCGGTGGCCCGGTACACGACGCCACCGTCATCGCCTACCTGCTCAAGCCAGAGCTGTTCAGTGGCAAGCAGATCCACATGACCGTCGACAGCCGCGAAGGCCCGACCTTCGCCCAGACTGTCGCCGACTGGTACGGCGTGCTCAAGCAGCCGGCCAACGTGATGTGGATCGAAAATGGTGACGCCCAGGGCTTCTTCGACCTGCTCAGCGCGCGCCTGGCTCGATTGAAATAGTGTCGTGCGGCGCGTAGCGCTCGAACACCTGTTCGATGAAGCTGCGCGCCGCCTCGCTGCCACGATCGCGCACCAGCAGGTCGATGGCGATCAGCAACAATTCTTCCGGAGTGCCCGGGCTGTAGGCACTCTGGCCCTCGGCCCATTTGACCTTGATGTCGGCGTCTATGCTGTGGGTGTTCATGCGGGTACTCGCGACTGTGCCTGGTGCCTGGGGTCGAACACCGGCTCCTGGCGTTCGCGGGGGAGGCGAGACGCGCTCCACGTCTGCCAAGTAAATCATGCCTTTGCAGCCGTTGCGCTGCGACTTAAGCATAAGCAGGCCGCTCGCCCTAACCAATCGCCACGGTGCAAAATCCGGTCACGATTGCTTTTGGCCTCATCTGGCGAGATCAGGCAGACTTGAGCGGTTTTGCAACAAACTGTAAGCGGAGCGGTCGCATATGACAGTTCCCAAGATCGATTAGGAGGATTCATGTTCCGTACCCGCGCTTCCCTGGCGACCTTGCTGATGGCTGCCGTCCTGGCTGGTTGCAGCACCGGTGGCTCGTCTGATGGCGGCAGCGCCGCGCCGGCGACCCCCGCCGGTGGTGATGGCCGTTGCAGTGCCAGCGGCGCCGATTTCACCGTCGGCAAGCCGGGCACGCCCGAGCTGCTGGAGCAGGCCCGCAAGGCAACTGGCGCGCAGATCGCCCGGATCCTCAAGCCCCATGATGTCGTCACCCTGGAATACCGCTCCGACCGTTTGAACCTGAACGTCGATGAGCAGGGCAAGGTCATTCGCGCCAACTGTGGCTGATCGCCTGTGAGGGCTGGCCTGTCCAGGTAGCTCGAGCCCATAAAAAACCCGCCGGTGAAGGCGGGTTTTTTTACTGCGGTATCCGAATTACTCCGGACGAACCTGAGCAGCCTGCATGCCCTTCTGGCCTCTTTCGGCTACGAAGGAAACAGTCTGGCCTTCTTTCAGGCTCTTGAAGCCGTCGGATTCGATGGCCTTGAAGTGTACGAACAGGTCGTCGCCGCCGCCTGCTGGGGTGATGAAGCCGTAGCCTTTCTCATCATTGAACCATTTGACGGTGCCTTGTTGGCGATTGGACATGAGGTGAATCTCCAGAACATTTAGTTTTTCAGTGGTGCAATGCGGCCGAGGCTACGGAGCACCGGCAACATCATAGTCTAATTCTGCTTATGTAGCGCTCTTTACCTTAGCCGGATACTGATCTGGCGCAAACAATGCGCGATCGGTACGGCTCGGCGGGTCATCATTTTGGCTTGCAGGCGGCCTGTACTACGGTCTGAGCCTTCTGCATCAGCGCAGCGTCGACGCCGTCCTTGCTGTCGAGGTCCTGGATCTCCTTGTCGGTGAAATTCTTTTTGATGGCTTGGGCGCCGCAATCGCAGTGCTTCTTCGCCGTCGCGGCGTCCACGCCCTGGCCGGTCGCGACTTGCTGGCACTGAGACATGTACGCCTGCTCCTTGCCGGCGGGGAAGTTACCTGCGTTGGCGGCCAGTGGCAGCAGCAGGACGCTCGCGGCACACGCGGCCAGAAGAGACTGAACTCGCATAACCAGACACTCCTTGGGTTAGGTCTCATCAAGAGTAGGATGCTTCAGAGGGTCTGATAGGAATTTTTCCGTACAAGTTCACCGCCCCGGCGTAAATTCCAAATATTTCTGCGTCAGGCGCAGGCCGCGTGCTAGCATGCCCGGCTTGCAGCTGCTCACGTCCAGCGCGCAAGTTATCTTTCCAGTCACTCTGGTTCGCCCCTGACAGGCCGAAAGGCTTCTGCCGCTGTGAGGCAGGCTTTCCCCCGGGAAAGGCAGGTCGGATCTTGTACTGGCTCATCCCAACCCACGTGACCTTTGGTAGGGGTCACCACTAGGAGAGGAGGCGCCATGCCCACTATTACTCTTCCCGATGGCAGTCAACGCTCGTTCGACAAGGCCGTAACCGTAGCTGAAGTTGCCGCATCCATTGGTGCAGGCCTGGCAAAGGCCACCTTGGCCGGCAAGGTCGACGGCAAATTGGTCGATGCCTGCGACCTGATCGAACACGACGCCACCCTGCAGATCATCACCCCCAAAGATGAAGAGGGACTGGAGATCATCCGTCACTCGTGCGCCCACCTGATCGGCCACGCGGTGAAGCAGCTGTACCCGACCGCCAAGATGGTGATCGGTCCGGTGATCGACGAAGGCTTCTATTACGACATCGCCTACGAGCGTCCTTTCACCCCCGAGGACCTCACTGCCATCGAACAGCGTATGCACCAGCTGATCGACAAGGACTACGACGTCATCAAGAAGATGACCCCGCGTGCCGAAGTCATCGATGTGTTCAGCACTCGTGGCGAAGACTACAAGCTGCGTCTGGTCGAAGACATGCCGGACGAGCAGGCCATGGGCCTGTACTATCACGAAGAATACGTCGACATGTGCCGTGGCCCGCACGTGCCGAATACCCGCTTCCTCAAGGCGTTCAAGCTGACCAAGCTGTCCGGCGCCTACTGGCGCGGCGACGCCAAGAACGAGCAGCTGCAGCGCGTGTATGGCACCGCCTGGGCTGACAAGAAGCAGCTGGCGGCCTATATCCAGCGCATCGAAGAAGCCGAAAAGCGCGACCATCGCAAGATCGGCAAGCAGCTCGATCTCTTCCACCTGCAGGAAGAAGCCCCGGGCATGGTGTTCTGGCACGCCAACGGCTGGACCGTCTACCAGGTACTCGAGCAGTACATGCGCCAGGTCCAGCGCGAGAATGGCTACCAGGAGATCAAGACCCCGCAGGTCGTCGACCGCATCCTCTGGGAGCGTTCCGGCCACTGGTCCAACTATGCCGAGAACATGTTCACCACCTCGTCGGAAAACCGCGACTACGCGGTAAAACCGATGAACTGCCCATGCCACGTGCAAGTGTTCAACCAGGGCCTGAAGTCGTACCGTGACCTGCCGCTGCGCCTGGCCGAATTCGGCGCCTGCCACCGCAACGAGCCGTCCGGCGCCCTGCACGGCATCATGCGTGTGCGCGGCTTCGTGCAGGACGACGCGCACATCTTCTGCACCGAAGAGCAGGTGAAAAAGGAAGCGGCTGATTTCATCAAGCTGACCCTGGACGTGTACAAGGACTTCGGCTTCACCGACGTCGCCATGAAGCTGTCCACTCGTCCGGCCAAGCGTGTCGGTTCCGAAGAGCTGTGGGACCGCGCCGAAGGCGCGCTGGCCGACGCCCTGAACGAATCCGGCCTGGCCTGGGAATACCAGCCGGGCGAGGGCGCGTTCTATGGTCCGAAGATCGAGTTCACCCTGCGCGACTGCCTCGGCCGTAACTGGCAGTGCGGTACCCTGCAGTACGATCCGAACCTTCCGGAGCGTCTGGATGCCAGCTATATCGCCGAAGATAACGCCCGTAAGCGTCCTGTGATGCTGCACCGCGCCATTCTCGGCTCCTTCGAGCGCTTCATCGGCATGCTGATCGAGCACTACGCTGGTGTGTTCCCTGCGTGGCTGGCGCCGACCCAGGCGGTGATCATGAATATCACCGACAAGCAGGCCGATTTCGCCCTCGAAGTGGAAAAAACGCTGAATGGAAGCGGTTTCCGTGCCAAGTCCGACTTGAGAAATGAGAAGATCGGCTTTAAAATCCGCGAGCATACGTTGCTGAGGGTCCCGTACCTTTTGGTTATAGGGGACCGCGAAGTCGAAACGCAAACCGTCGCTGTGCGTACTCGCGAAGGCGCAGACCTGGGCTCCATGCCTGTCGCGCAATTCGCTGAGCTCTTGTCGCATGCGGTTTCCCGGCGTGGTCGCCAAGAATCGGAGTAATGACTATTAAGCGTGAAATGAGAAACGATAAACGAACTGCACCTAAGGCACCGATCAACGAGAATATCTCGGCACGCGAGGTTCGGTTAATTGGCGCTGATGGCGAGCAGATTGGCATCGTCTCGATTGATGAAGCGCTTCGTATCGCTGATGAAGCGAAGCTGGATCTGGTGGAAATCTCCGCTGACGCAGTCCCGCCTGTTTGCAAGGTGATGGACTACGGCAAGCACCTCTTCGAGAAGAAGAAGCAGGCCAACGAAGCGAAGAAGAACCAGAAGCAGATCCAGATTAAAGAAATCAAGTTTCGTCCAGGGACGGAAGAAGGGGATTACCAGGTAAAACTACGCAACCTGGTACGTTTCCTTACCGATGGGGACAAGGCCAAGATCTCTCTGAGATTCCGCGGCCGTGAGATGGCCCACCAGGAGCTGGGTATGGAACTGTTGAAGCGGGTCGAAACCGACCTCGTCGAATACGGGACCGTCGAACAGCATCCTAAGATGGAAGGACGCCAGCTTATGATGGTCATCGCTCCCAAAAAGAAGAAGTAATCTCCCGGGCACGGCAGGCCTGATGATTATTGTGTAATTTTATCGAATGCGGAGTTCCAACATGCCAAAAATGAAAACCAAGAGCGGTGCTGCGAAGCGTTTCCTGAAAACCGCTTCCGGCTTCAAGCACAAGCACGCTTTCAAGAGCCACATCCTGACCAAAATGTCGACCAAGCGTAAGCGTCAACTGCGCGGTGCCAGCCTGCTGCACCCGTCTGACGTGGCAAAAGTCGAGCGCATGCTGCGCGTACGTTAATTTCGGTCAAAGATAGAGGAAGTTACTCATGGCTCGTGTAAAGCGTGGCGTCATCGCTCGTAAGCGTCACAAGAAAATTCTGAAACTGGCTAAAGGCTACTACGGTGCACGCTCGCGCGTATTCCGCGTTGCCAAGCAAGCGGTCATCAAGGCAGGCCAATACGCCTACCGTGACCGTCGCCAGAAGAAGCGTCAGTTCCGCGCTCTGTGGATCGCTCGTATCAACGCCGGTGCCCGCACCAACGGTCTGTCCTACAGCCGTCTGATTGCTGGCCTGAAAAAGGCGTCGATCGAAATCGACCGCAAGGTTCTGGCCGACCTGGCAGTGAACGAAAAAGCGGCGTTTGCTGCGATTGTCGAGAAAGCTAAAGCCGTCCTGGCTTAAGTACCCGCGACAATCATCCGCCGGCACCCTGTGCCGGTGGGTGTAAAACGTCATCGATAGGGGAAGAGCCTTCAAAGCTCTTCCCCTATTTTCGTATCTGGAGTCTGTACATGGAAAACCTGGACGCGCTGGTCTCCCAAGCCCTAGAGGCCGTGGAGCGCGCTGAAGACATCAATACCCTGGAACAGATCCGGGTCCAATTTCTCGGCAAGAAGGGCGAGCTGACCCAGGTGATGAAGACCCTGGGCAACCTGCCAGCCGAAGAGCGCCCCAAGGTCGGTGCGCTGATCAACGACGCCAAGGAACGCGTCACTGACGTGCTCAACGCACGCAAGGCCGCCTTCGAAGAGGCTGAGCTGAACGCTCGCCTGGCTGCCGAATGCATTGATGTCACCCTGCCAGGCCGTGGCCAGGCCACCGGTGGCCTGCACCCGATCACCCGTACCCTCGAGCGCATCGAGCAGTTCTTCACCCACATCGGCTACGGCATCGCCGAAGGCCCAGAGGTCGAAGACGACTACCACAACTTCGAAGCGCTCAACATCCCAGGCCACCACCCGGCCCGGGCGATGCACGACACCTTCTACTTCAATGCCAACATGCTGCTGCGCACCCATACTTCGCCCGTTCAGGTGCGGACCATGGAAAGCACCCAGCCGCCGATCCGCATTGTCTGCCCCGGCCGCGTATACCGCTGCGACTCGGATATCACCCACTCGCCGATGTTCCACCAGATCGAAGGCCTGCTGGTCGATCGCGACATCAACTTCGCCGACCTCAAGGGCACCATCGAAGAGTTCCTGCGGGTGTTCTTCGAAAAAGAGCTGGCAGTGCGTTTCCGCCCGTCGTTCTTCCCCTTCACCGAGCCCTCCGCCGAAGTCGACATGGAGTGCGTGATGTGCTCTGGCAAAGGCTGCCGCGTGTGCAAGCAGACCGGTTGGCTGGAAGTGATGGGCTGCGGCATGGTCCACCCGAACGTGCTGCGCATGTCCGGTATCGACCCGGAAGAATTCTCCGGCTTCGCCTTCGGCATGGGTGTCGAGCGCCTGGCCATGCTGCGCTATGGCGTCAACGATTTGCGTCTGTTCTTCGACAACGACCTGCGGTTCCTGGCGCAATTCCGCTAGGCCACACCTCGACGCAATCTTCAGGAGAACAGCATGAAATTCAGTGAACAGTGGCTGCGCGGTTGGGTAAACCCGCAAGTCTCCCGTGACGAACTGGTCGCCCGCCTGTCCATGGCCGGCCTGGAAGTCGACAGCGTCACCCCGGCGGCTGGCCAGTTCAGTGGCATCGTGGTGGGCGAGATCCTCGCCACCGAACAGCACCCGGATGCCGACAAGCTGCGCGTCTGCCAGGTCAGCAATGGCCAGGAAACCTTCCAGGTTGTCTGTGGCGCCCCCAACGCACGTCCCGGCATCAAGATTCCGTTTGCCATGATCGGCGCCGAACTGCCCGGCGACTTCAAGATCAAGAAGGCCAAGCTGCGCGGTGTCGAGTCCTTCGGCATGCTGTGCTCGGCCGCCGAGCTGCAGATCAGCGAAGAGAACGACGGTCTTCTGGAGCTGGCAGCCGACGCGCCGGTGGGTGAAGACATTCGCCAGTACCTCAATCTGGACGACGCCAGCATCGAAATCGGCCTGACCCCCAACCGCGGCGACTGTCTGTCGGTGGCGGGCCTGGCGCGCGATGTCAGCGCACTGTACGACGTCCCGGTCAGCCGTCCGGTGGTTCCGGCCGTCGCGCCTGCCCACGACGAAGTACGCCCGGTTGAAATCAGCGCCCCCGCTGCTTGCCCGCGTTACCTGGGCCGTGTCATCCGCAACGTCGACCTGAGCAAGCCGACCCCGCTGTGGATGGTCGAACGCCTGCGTCGTAGCGACGTGCGCAGCATCGACGCTGCCGTCGACATCACCAACTACGTGATGCTCGAACTCGGCCAGCCGATGCACGCCTTCGACCTCGCTGAAATCAACGGCGGCATCCGCGTGCGCATGGCCGAGGAGGGTGAGAAGCTCGTCCTGCTCGATGGTCAGGAAGTCGCCCTGCGGAGCGACACCCTGGTCATCGCCGACCATACTCGCGCCCTGGCCATCGCCGGCGTCATGGGTGGCGAACACAGCGGCGTCAACACCGAGAAGACCCGCGACCTGTTCCTGGAAAGCGCCTTCTTCGAGCCAGTATCGGTCGCTGGCAAGGCCCGCTCCTATGGCCTGCACACCGATGCCTCGCACCGCTACGAGCGCGGCGTCGACTCGCAACTGGCCCGCGAAGCCATGGAGCGCGCTACCGCCCTGGTGCTCGAGATCGTCGGCGGCGAAGCCGGCCCGATCGTCGAAGCCGTGAGCGAGCAGCACCTGCCCAAGGTTGCCCCGGTCACCCTGCGCGCCGAACGCGTCAGCCAGATGCTCGGCATGGACATGGCCCCGGCCCAGGTCGAACAACTGCTCAACGCCCTGGAGCTGAAAACCAGCGCCAATGGGGCAGGGGTGTGGACTGTCGAGATCCCGAGTCACCGCTTCGACATCAGCCTCGAAGTCGATCTGATCGAAGAGCTGGCACGCCTGTACGGCTACAACAACCTGCCGGTCCGCTACCCGCAAGCCCGCCTGGCCCCCAAGGCTCGCTCGGAATCGCGCGGAGAACTGCCGATTCTGCGTCGCCTGCTGGTCGCCCGCGGCTATCAGGAAGCCATCACCTACAGCTTCATCGATCCCAAGCTGTTCGAGCTGTTCACCCCTGGCGTCGAGCCGCTGATGCTGGCCAACCCCATCTCCAGCGACATGGCCGCGATGCGCGCCTCGCTGTGGCCGGGCCTGGTCAAGGCGCTGCAGCACAACCTCAACCGCCAGCAAGACCGCGTGCGCCTGTTCGAAAGCGGCCTGCGCTTCGTCGGCCAGTTGGGCGACCTCAAGCAGCAACCGATGATCGCCGGCGTGATCACCGGCAGCCGCCTGCCGGAAGGCTGGGCCAACGGCCGTGACAGTGTCGATTTCTTCGACATGAAGGCCGACGTCGAAGCCCTGTTGGGCTACTCCGGCGCGCTCGCCGACTTCAGCTTCAGCGCAGGAAAGCACCCAGCCCTGCACCCCGGCCAGACCGCCCGCATCGAGCGCGACGGCAAGGAAGTGGGTTACCTGGGCGCTATCCACCCGGAGCTGGCCAAGACCCTCGGCCTGGAACGTCCGGTGTTCGTCTTCGAGCTGGTGCTGGGTGAAGTAGTCGAAGGCCGCTTGCCGAAATTCAGCGAACTGTCCAAGTTCCCTGAAACCCGTCGTGACCTGGCGTTGATCGCAGGACGTGACGTGGCGTCGAGCGCCGTGCTTGAAGTAATTCGTGACAATGCAGGGGAATGGCTCACAGACCTCAGGCTGTTTGATGTCTACCAGGGTAAAGGTATTGATCCTGATAGAAAAAGCCTCGCGGTCGGCTTGACCTGGCAGCATCCATCGCGCACTCTTAACGACGATGAGGTGAACACCACCCTGCAAAATATCCTCACCTCGCTCGAACAAAGGTTGAACACCACGTTAAGGAAATAACGGCATGGGTGCTCTGACGAAAGCTGAGATGGCCGAAAGGCTGTACGAGGAGCTGGGGCTTAACAAGCGCGAGGCCAAGGAGCTGGTCGAGTTGTTTTTCGAAGAGATTCGTCACGCGCTTGAGGAGAACGAGCAGGTCAAGTTGTCCGGATTCGGCAACTTCGACCTTCGCGACAAACGCCAGCGGCCGGGCCGCAACCCCAAGACAGGGGAAGAGATCCCGATCACCGCGCGGCGCGTCGTCACCTTTCGTCCAGGGCAGAAACTGAAAGCCCGGGTTGAGGCCTATGCTGGAACCAAGCCATAACGACGAGCTGCCCCCCATTCCGGGCAAACGCTACTTCACCATTGGTGAAGTCAGCGAGCTCTGTGCGGTAAAACCGCATGTGCTGCGTTACTGGGAACAAGAGTTCCCGCAGCTCAACCCGGTCAAGCGCCGCGGAAACCGGCGGTATTACCAGCGCCAAGACGTGCTGATGATCCGCCAGATCCGCGCCTTGCTGTATGACCAGGGCTTCACCATCGGCGGTGCGCGTTTGCGCATGTCCAGTGATGAGGCCAAGGATGATACGACCCAGTACAAGCAGCTGATTCGGCAGATGATTGCGGAGTTGGAGGATGTGCTGGTGGTGTTGAAGAAGTGACCTGCTTGGCGATGAGTGGATTTTTTTAAAAAAAAGCTTCCATTATTCAAAAGGTTAGGTTAGATTTCTTACCGTTCTCAGCGGTATTGAGAATAGAGTCGGGGCGTAGCGCAGCCCGGTAGCGCACTTGCATGGGGTGCAAGGGGTCGAGTGTTCGAATCACTCCGTCCCGACCAAAAAACCCTAAAAAATCCAGTCACTTAGCGGTGGCTGGATTTTTTTATGGGCGCGTTTTTTTACTGTAGTGTTCAAGGTCGAGCTCTGGTGACCGTTCGGTGACCGTTTGTGCTGAGCTGGCTTCTGCTGGCTTGATCGCTCCCCTGTCAGAGCATGCAAGGATAATGGTGTTCTCATATGACTTCATCTCGGATAGGTGAAACAAATACCGTAAATATCCTGCAGCGATGTCTTGTGTGTTTTGGCTCAATATCTCAAGGGCAGCACAGGCTTTGGAGCCACAAGCTACTCGCGGCTCCCGTGCGGAGATCGCGTTTGATCCAATAGCCACAACTCGTTTGTGTGTCCACTGGGGTCGCAGGCCTCTTGGTTTTGAATAGGTGTATCTGCTTTGGCGGCGCCAGCCAAAAGCGGACAGCCATACTGGCGTTCTTTCCGACTGGCATCATCACTCCGATCTACGTTTTTTGTTCGACAAGCCGCGCTAACTTGAAGGAGTCGTCCAGTTTGCAAAACTGTAGATGGAAGGACCTAATCTGCATGCGTGCAATCCTTTCGCGATCATCTGTCATTTGTAGTGCTACACCGGATTCCTCCTTTATGAGACGCCCGCACACGGCATGACAAGAGGTCTGCTAGAAATGAGCATCGCTGAGATCCAATCTGGAGTGGATATGCTGCCGAATTCTGCAAGGCTCGTGGCGTTTTACTTAAGTCGTGACCGTACGCTCGGGCTGCTGCATCCCCAGCACCTACCTGCCCATATCATTGCGGCGCTTCAGGGCCACAACGTTCAAATGTCGGCAGCAATCCTTTCGAATGTTGTGGGCTCATACCTTCTGCATGCAATCGCAGTAGGTGGGGTAAAAACACTGCTGCAATTGGCCTTCGAAGGCGAATTGAAGGAAGGCACCCCGTTCATTTATAACGGGCATTTCTCCGGCAAAGGTTTTGGGGCTACCAGCAAGAGTCCTGCGTTGAGTCTCACTGCGAAGCTTGACGCACCGCTTGCTGGCAAGAAACTCCTCTTCGAGTTTTCCAAGAAAGGACTGGTGAATACCACCGCGTACACCCGCATGTCTGGCTCGACACGCCTGTTCGCGTTCGGTTATATATCGGGGATCGACGACACCACCATCCGCGCTGTGCCTTACGTCGTGGGAGACCTAGTTGCAGACAACCACGCGATGGCCTCACCGTTCTTGTCGACGCTCGAATTGCGGCCCGAGGAAATCAAGCAGTTGGCGGAATGGACGAGACTTGGTTTCCTTCCAAAGCCGAGTTCCAGCGCATGACCATGGTCTCGGAACTGGCCGTCAAAGAACTGATCTGTCGCCTGCTTGGTGAACACTCGGTGCCCAGCGATTGGGGGGGAGAGGAGTGCGATGTGCTGTCGGCCAATGTGGTCGTTGATGGCCAGCGTCACACAGGGGCGTTCTTGCTCAAGGGGCCAGCGCGGTTTCACCCAATGAAGCCAGCCGACCTTGGAAAAAATGGCGACCAGCTCTATCGTCTCTTCAACATTCCTGCCCAGATCTACTTCGTCCAGCATTGCCACAATATTGGTCCTGCTGTTCGCAAGCAGGCAGAAGCGTTTGCTCTCGCACGAAGCTTTATCGCTCCCTGCAAGATCGTTTTCATGGATGGCCTCACAACAGCGCGCTTGCTGAGGGCTCATGGGCTTTGGCCGGAGGCACCGATGACTTCGATAAAAGGCAAGATGGTATGACGGTTCGATCACCCCATCGCGACGCTCTGCGAATTCTGTTCGTCCTAAGGGCAGGAGGTAGTCCCGTTGAATCACAGACGGCAGAGCATGCGCTCATCTTCAAAGGCGAAGCACGCTTACAAGCGTTCGACTTCTGGATGCGAAACCCAGACTATCTTGCGGCTGAGTTGCTTGATTTGTTCGCAGAGACACAGGACAAGAGTTACTACGAAGCGGCCCAGGCGATCTTGGACGACGAAGAACCTGACCTTCGTCGCGTTCCGATGGTTCGGTATTTCTTTGGCGCATACGAACGCCTAGATGATGCCTTGTCGTTACTGAGGTCCCGCGATCTCGTTCGCATCACCTGAATCGCCCCTGGTTTCCTAGACACTCTCCAAGCTCAGGAAATAGCGTTTCTCATACTCTACTGGAGACAGCTGCATAGCACTGCTGTGTCGACGTTTTGGGTTATAGAACATCTCGACGTAATCGAAAATATCACTTCGGGCTTCGTCACGCGTTGCGTAGATCTTTCGTCGGATTCGCTCCCGCTTCAAGAGCTGGAAAAAGCTCTCGGCTACGGCGTTGTCATGGCAGTTTCCTCGCCGACTCATGCTGCTAATCACGTTGTTTGCCTTCAAGAAGCTTTGCCAATCTGAGCTGCTGAATTGACTGCCCTGATCTGAATGAATCATCACTTGCTGCTGTGGCTTGCGGCGCCACACGGCCATCAACATCGCGTCGATCGCCAGGTCGCTGCACATCCTGGGCTTCATTGACCAGCCAATCACTTGGCGGGAAAACAGATCCAGCACTACTGCCAGGTACAGCCATCCTTCATAGGTGCGGATGTAAGTGATGTCTGTCACCCAGACCTTGTTCGGCTCACTGACCTTGAACTGCCGCGCAAGGTGGTTAGGCGAGGCGACGGTTGGCTTTCCGCCATAAAACCCTGGGCGCCGTCGATAACCCGTTTGTGAACGCAGCCCTTCTGTCTGCATCAAACGTCCGACTCGATTTCGCCCACAGATCTCTCCCAGCTCTCGCAGGTCATCGTGAATCTTACGATAGCCATACACACCTCCGCTTTCTAACCAGGCATGCTTGATCAAGCCAAGCAGGCGTTGATCTTCTTTTGCTCGGGCAGATTGAGGCTCGGCCAACCAAGCGTAGTAGCCGCTGGGGTGCACCTTGAGGGTTTGGCAAAGGCGACGCACTGGGTAATCCGTCGAGTGCTTGTTGATGAAGGCGTACTTCAGCCGCACTCCTTGGCAAAGTACGCGGCGGCCTTCTTTAAGATGTCTCGCTCTTCTGTCACCCGCTTGAGTTCAGCGCGTAGCTTGCGCAGTTCAGCCTGCTGATCATTGTCTTGCTGACGCTGCTCTTGGGGCTTGCTGTAGACCTTGATCCAAGCGTAAAGGCTGTGCACGGACATGCCCAGGCGCTGGGCGACCTCGGCGACAGGTTTGCCTTTTTCGGTCACTTGCTTGACCGCTTCGATCTTGAATTCTTCGGGGTAACGCTGACGACTCATGGCAC